>JAGOBP010000166.1 GCA_017999195.1 Thermoflexales bacterium | reverse complement strand
TTCAAATCCGGCAGCGGGTTGAGAATCGCCACGCGATCTTTCATATTCTCGCAATGCGCGATCATCGCCAGTTGCACGGCCTTCACGCCCTCGCGCGAGATCGCGCCCGCCTGGAACGCGCTCATCAAATCGGGTGCGGCGATCATCGTGATGTCGTCAATCGCTTCGAAGCCGCCCAGGCCGCTGCGATTCGCCACGTTGCCCTGATACACATCGGGCGCGACCTGCGTCACCACCAGCGACTTGCTCTCCGAGGCCGCCAGTGCATATGTGCCGGGCACGGGCGTCCGATCGGCCACCGACAGGCCCGCCACCTTCAGGTCTTCCAGCATCACCAACTTCGATTGCTTGTTCACTGTCTCGACGGCGTTTTGCGCGCCCTTCGCCGCGGACATGCTCAAGCCTTCAAATTTTTCTTCGACCGCGCCGCGCCGCACGGTGAGATTGAACTTATCATCGCCCGCATCGGCCACGTCCAGCGAAATGCTCTCGCTGCCTTCTTCACGAGCCGCCGCGCGCAAGGTCGCGGGCGCACCGGCCGCCTTCGCGGGCACCGCCATCATCGGCTTGGCGACGCCCTCATGAGCCTCGCCCGACGGCAGCCGCACCACGTAACACGATCCGCCGCCGTTGTTAAAATAGCCAAAGACTGCGTGCGCCAGATACGCGCCCGGCATAAAGCCGCCAAACGTATTGGCAAACTGCGTCCAGTTAGCCACAAACGTCGGCTTATTCAGCGGGCCTTTCGCCGCAAAGCCGATGAAGCCTGCGACGGCCGTACCCACGCCCTCGATCGGCTTCGACCCCCGATCGACCTCTTCGACGTAAACGCCCGGTGATAGATACTGTGGTGACATGCCTTTCTCCTTGTCGTGTAGTGGCGTAGTTGATTAGTACGATAGTTGCTTAGTCGATCAGTAATTGGTAACGGGTAATCCGTCAACCAGTCACCGATTACCATTCACCAGTTGACCAGTTACTTCATACCTCGATATCATACGACGCCGATGGCACACTGATCTTGCGCGTGAGTGATTTGCCATCGACTTGAATCTTCCAGACGTAATCACCCTTAGGAACACCCACTAAGGTAAACTCCCCACCCCGATCGGTCTCCGCCTCGAACGCAGTCCCGTCGAGAGTGATCTTCACGCCCGCCAGCAGCGCGGTTCGATCACCTTTGCGATGGACGATACCCGCCACTTGTGCGACATCGTCCTGCCCAACCCGAATGATCTTCGTGCGCACCAACGGCCCGACCGTGGGCTTGAACACCTCCAGCGGCGCAGTGATCACCCACGACAGCGGCGCGTGATGCTCGTTATCCATCACGCCCCAGATGTCGTGCGGATTCACCAATTCGTTCGGCGGTGTCACGCGCGAGAGCACATCATACACTGTGCCGTGCAGCGCGCCCTGCAAATACTTGGGATCGATAATGGCCTGCCGATACAGGCTCGCCAGCACCGCGCCCAACACGCGATGCTCGTCGTCCGCTTCCTTGGTCCACGCCGTGATGAAGTACGCCAGATCGATGCGGCGCGCGGGCATTTGCTTCACGGCGCGGCCCAGCGCATCGCGCGTAATGATGGGCGTATCGTCCTTCAACTCTTCGCGCTCGCGGATGTCGTACAAGAACAAATTGAGCGTGGGCTTGGTCAAGCGTCCCGACCATTCGCGCGTGGGCCGATCGAACGCAATGTCGATCTCAGCCTTGTTGATCGGCACGTCGGCTTGCAGCACCGCGCGCAATGTCTCGTCTACATCGTTGAACATCATGCCTCTTTGAATCACCCTCACGCCAAGCCGCAAAGCAGCGAAGAAATTCTGAAAAATCTTTGCGCCTTGGCCTCTTTGCGTGAGGCTATCTGCTTATTTCAAAACGACCCTTGAACCCCAAACATCAACTTAAACGGATCATCCGGCGTCGAACTCGCCGTCACGCCCGCGCCAAACGGCATCGTGGGCGAAGTGCCCAGCGAACCCAGCGTCGAGGCCGCCGTCAGCGCCGGACCAATGCCACCACCCATCAGGCCGCTGTAACCGGCATTCACATCGCGGGTCACATCGCCTGCAAACGGCAACAGCGGTGACCCGTAATACAAACTGGCATTCCAACTGCCATCGACGGGTGATCCGCCACCCGCCGCGTGAAAGCGGTTGTAACCCAAATCCAGCCCACCCGGCGATAACTCCATGTTAAGCGGCCCGGCCGGATTGTAAGTTAATGACGGCGGCAGCGGCTTGAACTTCCACGCATCATCATCTTCGCGTTGAACCGCCACCGGTTCAGACGGCGCACTGTGCTGCGCCAACATCCGCCCCACCGCTTGATTGCCTACCGTTTGCTGCAAGTGCAGCCAATACTCCGCCGAATGTTCCGGCGCAGACATTACTTCAGCGTCTTGCACCGCCTCTACTTGAGGCGCTTTTGAATCGTGTTGTGTTTCGGCTTGAACGTGCGTCGCTTTATTTGCCATCATTACCGCCTGTCAATAAATCCGCCCATTCCGAAATCCGTCGATCTCTTTCCCTCACCAATCGGTTAAATAGTCCCACGCCCCGCTGGCCGCATCCGAGGCGGTATCATACGCGCCTCCGGCTACGTCCCCTGCCGTATCCCAGGCCGCTCCGGCGTAATCGCTTGCCGTGTCATACGCCGACCCCGCATAATCACTCACGGTATCATAGGCTGACCCGGCATAATCGGCTGCGGTATCATATGCCGAACCGGCCGCATCCCACGTATCGCCCGCAAATTGACTGGTCGCATCCCAAGCCGCGCCCGCGTATTCGCCCGCCGCACTGGTCAAATTGCCGTCCGGCAGCACTTTTTCCAGCAGCCACGGAGCCGCCAACGCGGCCGGACCGAACGGCGCCAACATGCCGTAGGCCGCACCCTTCGCCGCTGTCCGCAGCGGATCCTCGGTCTTCACGTCAAACGACACCGGCCCGGCATCGAAGCCAAAGCCGTATTCGCTCTTCTTGTCTTTGTCGCTGTCGCCCCAGTGCAAGCGGCCCGCCGCGCCCACACCCGCACTCAGGCCGAAGCGCACACTCTCGTCGGTGTCGCTCTTGTCGGACGGCGCACCCAGCGTCACCGACCCCTCGACGATATTGGCCTGTGCGCCCGCCGACAGGCCCGTGTCAGGATTGAAGCTGGCGTCGGCGCTGGCCGTGCCCGCACCCACATCGCCGGAAATATCGCCGCCTTGATTGAACGTCATCTTGGCGACGTTGGCATTGGCATTGAAACCATAGCGCGTGCTGCCGTTCTCGTCCCACGCCCCGACCTTCTCGTTGAAGCCCAACAAGTCGTCGGTGACGGGCACGCCGCCGATGTCGCCTTCGCCGTGAAATGCGCCAAAGCCGCCCTCTTGCCCGCCCTGCTTGTTGACCTTGGAATAGTAATACGGCCCTGCCGCTTCACCCGGCCCGGCCGGTTCGGTGCCATACGTCGTGCCGGGCGGCGGCATGGTGGGCGTTGGATTGTGAAACGGCATAAACCCTTCGTCCGATTGAGCCGGCATTTGCGGCGTCGGATTGAAGAAGGGGAAGAAATCCTCGCCCCAACGTTGAACCGTCGGGGTCGGCGCAGGTCCGATCGAGACCGCTTGCCCCAACGTGATCGCTTCCGCTGTTTGCTCGGCGGCTTGTTCGTGCTGATCATTGGGTTCGCTGATCGACACACCCGCTTCAAGCGAACCCTCAACCGGGCCGCTGGCTTGCTGAATCGTATGGGTCACTTCATGCGCAAGCAAATGAAAGCCCGAGGCCGTTTCCGGTTGATACATGCCTGAGCGAAAGAAAATATCTTTGCCCGTAGTGAATGCGACAGCCTCGACAGAGTCCGCCAACCGATCGGCCTCGTCGTCCAGATGGACACGCACACCCGACAGGTCGACACCCAGGCTGGCTTGCAGTCGCTCGCGCGTGGCGGCATCCAACGTGTGCCCCCCCGATGAGGCCACACGGATGCGCTGCGCCAGATCATTTTCCGCAGGCACACTGCGCGTTGACGCCATCGCGCGTTGCACGGCTTGATTACCAATCGTGTTTTGCAGGCTCAATAACGTCCGCGCTTGCGGCTCAAGCGCAAACTCATTCACCGCAAGTTGCGACTCGGCTTGCGGCGCAGACGATTCCGCCTCGTGACTGGTGTGGGTGTGCTGAACTTTCTCGGCCATAGTTCCCCCGATATTCCCTCTCCCTTTGGGAGAGGGTTAGGGTGAGGGTGTTTTCACCAATTCATAATACTTTTCAAAATCATGCGCCGTGATCAACCGGCCAATCTTCTGGAACTCGCGGCGTGTGGCCTGAATCAGGTGCGCCATCGTCACCACTTGTCCATCGGCCGCCGCCAGGAACGCCGCCGACAGCGTGATGTTGCGAATGTGCGCGCCCGCGATCTTGAACTTGCGCGCCATGAAATCCAGATCGACATCAGACGACAGCGGCAGTTCCGCCGGTAACATCGACTGCCAGATGCGGCGGCGATCACCCTCTTCCGGCAGTGGAAAATCCACCACAAAATGCATGCGGCGCATAAAGGCTTCGTCCAGATTCATCTTCAGGTTCGTCGCCAGAATCACCACGCCCTCATACTCTTCCATCTTTTGCAGCAGATACGCCGTCTCGATGTTGGCGTAGCGATCGTGCGCGTCCTTCACTTCCGAGCGTTTGCCAAACAGCGCATCGGCCTCATCGAAAAACAAAATCGCATTAGACGACTGCGCTTCCTGAAAAATACTATTCAAGTTTTTTTCAGTCTCGCCGATATACTTGCTCACCACGCCCGACAGATCAATCTTGTACAAATCAAGGCCCAGCGCGCCCGCCAGAATATCGGCCGCCATCGTCTTGCCTGTGCCGGAATCGCCTGCGAATAACGCCATCAAGCCTTTGCCCAGCGCCAGTTTTTTCTCAAAACCCCACTTGTCATACACGATGTGGCGATGTTCAACGTAGGCGCACATTTCGAGCAAATGCTGCTGCGTGTCGGGCGGCAGCACGATGTCCACCCACGTGTAATGGGGCGTGATCTTGCGCGCAAGGTCGTTCAGAATTGGCGTCGATTGCGACCGCGCGGCGGCATACAACTCCTCGATCGTCACGCGCGGCTCGACGGGCATCCGCCAACGAGCGAGGCCGCGCGCGGCCCGCGTGGCATCCGCGATCTGGCGCGTGGACAATTTGAACTTGCCCGCCAATTTTTCCAGCGCCTTCACTTCCAAAGACTGTGCATCTGATCCCAGGAAATGCGCCCACAACTTCACACGCTGATCGAAGTCGGGCGCGGGCAAAGCGATGGACATGCCCGGCCACGCGAACGTATTCTCCGTGCCTAGAAAGATCAACGGCGCAAAACGATGTCGTCCCAATCGCACGCGAAATTGTTCCGCTTGATCGGGCTTCAACCGATCAAGCGCGGGCAGGAACAAGGCCGCCGGTTGCAAAGCCGCCTCGCGTTGCGCTAAAACGAGTATCGTTTCCAAAGACAACGTATTGAGCAAAGCGGGCAAATTCACAACCAGCAAATTCAAGTTACTCGAACGCGCCAGCGCCAACGCAATCTGCTGTTGCTCGAGGCTGGTGCGGCCTGTGAGTTGAATCACGGGATCAGGCAACGCGGCGGGCGGCAGTGCTGCCAACGCCTTCAGTTGATCGGTCAAATTTTTGGGTAAAGCAATCGCGTCCGGCGATTGTGCGAACAATTCCGCGTGAGGACGCAGTGCTTCGTCAATCGCGTCATAGCCCAGCAAATACGCCGCAATGCGCGGATCGATGACGAGGTATTGCGCCAGCAACGGCGTCGGCTGATTGGCCTCACCGCGCAGCGCAATCAGTTGATAACGGCGCAGTGACGCATCGGCATCGAAGTCCGCTCGGGCCGCCGCGATCCGATCGGGCGGGCACAACAACCGCAGCGCCAGATCGACGCGCGGTCGCCGCTTAGTCACATCGTCTTGGACATAGGCAAACAAACGCTCGAAGCGTAAATCCGCTTCGAGCGCGAGGCACACTAAGAGGCAGCCAATTTCGAAAGAGTTTAGCCCAGCCGAACGGGCGAGGAGACCCAATCGGTCGTTGGCCTGGGTCGCCAGCGTGTGTAAATCGGTGTGGGCACGTTGAAACTGCGTCGCGATTTCAGTCGCAGGCTGTGGCGTAACCAGCAGTTGATCGATCTGCTGATCGGACAGGTACAAGCCCCGATAATCATCCTGGCCGACGGGCACGCCGGTTGCACGCAGGCGCGCAATTTCCAGGCGGATCAGGCCCTCGACAACGCGTAGACCTTCGCGAACACCGACTACCGTATCAACCACACCCATCCCCCAACAGGTAAGGCGATTTCGGATTTAGCGCGAGCAGTTAACCGGGCAACAACCTACGAAGCAACCGACACAGTCACTATAGCATCGCGCTCAGGCAGTGTCAATCGAAATTGAGTAAGAACTCCATGACAATTCGCTACGGCTTCAGGCACGGGGCGGGCGCGCCGGAGCCGCTGCGATAGCCGCACCATTGATTGGTGCCGCCGTAGTTGCCATTGAATTGCTGGCCGTTGAGCAGGAACCACGTCAGCGGGCCGGTGGTGCCGTCGCTGGTCTTACGCCATGTGCCGCTGGCCGTCGTACCATCAATCGTGCCTTCGACTGTACCGTTGACGTACGTGCCGTTGAAGGTGCGACCGTCCTGCACAATCGACATCGCGCCATCGCAACCGGCGCACACCACATTCCACTCGCCGGCAAACGTGCCCACCCCGCACGGCGCAGGATCAGTCTCGCCCGTGCGATGACCACACCAGGCATTTGTTGTATTGTAATTGCCGCGCCATTTGACGCCCGTGCCGCCCAGCCACCAATCGATCGAACCCGCGTCACCCCCGCGCGCCCAGGTGCCCATCAGCCGCGTGCCGATGACCGTGCCTTTGATCGTGCCGCTGATGCCAAACGTACCGGTGACAGTGCTGCCGGTTTGAACTAACTGCATCGTACCGCAAGCCGCCGCGCCGCAGTTGGTTTCCCATTTGCCGTTCCACGGGCCGACGCTTAAGGTTGGCGTGAGCGTAACTATCGCCGTGGGGGTGGGCGGAGCAGGCACAACAATGACCACCGTCATCCCGCCAAAGATAATGTTATTGCTGGACTTCAAGCGCCAGCGGCCGGTGTAGCTGCCGGGCGTCGTCGGGGCGGTAAGGTTGATCGAGAGGTCGAGATTCGCGCCGGCCGCCGTCGCACTGATGTTGATCGCGCCCGGTCCGCTCAACTGATTGCCATCGGTGAAGACCAATTGATACGCCGCATCCCACGTGCAGGTGCCGGTGTTTTTGACCCGCCACGTTTTTACAAAGGCCGTGCCCGGCGCGAGTACCGTATTATCAGGGATGGTCACATCGGCCACGAACTCTTCTTTGAGAACGCAACCGCCCGGCCCGGTACCGCTGAGCGGCGTTTCAGTCGGCGAAGCGACTGGCGTAGGCGAGGTCGTGGGCGAAGGTGAAACCCGCGCCACCGGCGGCATCGTCTGAACCGGGGCTGGCGAAACGGGCGTATTCACCGGTTGCGCCGGAGCGCCCGTGCCAAGCGAACAGGCCAGGCTGGTTATCAAGATGATGGCACTCGCAATAAGCAAGGTTCGGCGCGAATTCAATAACGTCATCCTCATTCTCCTCGCAATGCAATGAATCGATCTGGCAGCCCGCATTATACCCAAGTTAGCACACTCCCTGGCGCTTGCTCCGCAACGAGTTTGCTACTTGTGGCCTATGTTTCCCCTACTCCTCAGGATAGGCGGCAACGCTCAAATATGATTGGGCAGCAATTCTCAATTTGGCTTTTCAAAAGGCGTGGTTCGTGTTAAGTTAGGCGGCATCCTGCCCTCGTCGAGTCTGCCATGCCTGAACGCTTCACGATTGACACGCTGTTGCGCGCTTTCGAACCG
>JAGOBP010000165.1 GCA_017999195.1 Thermoflexales bacterium | reverse complement strand
GCATCGGGCACATCGTCCCAATTGCCTTGCGTCTTTTCAGAGGGCCGCACATAGTAATACATATCGTCCAGATTCAAGCCCGATAGATCACCGCCCCACGTCGGCGTGGGCCGCTTGATCGCGTGTTCGTACGCCTTCAAGCGCATCTTCCGCATCCAATCCGGCTCGCCCTTCTGATAGGAAATTTCCTCGACAATCTCGCGCGTGAAGCCCTTCTTCGATTTATAGAATGAAGTATCGGGGTCGCTGAAGCCGTACTTATAGTCGCCCAGCCCCTCTAATTCTTTTTGAACTTGATCCGTGCCCATTGTTTTCTCCCAGAGACCTATTAGGTTTTGGAAACCTCACAGGTCTTACGCCTTCGCGCCGAACGTCTCGCGGATGTGATCGTAGCCCGTGCGCTCCAGTTCCAACGCCAATTCCGGCCCGCCCGTCACCACCACGCGACCCTCGAACAAAATGCTGATTCGATCGGCTTTGATATAGTCCAATAAGCGTTGATAGTGCGTAATCACCAGCGCGCCCATATTCGGCCCCAGCAAGCGATTGACGCCCTCGGCCACGATCTTCAGCGCGTCGATGTCCAGCCCAGAGTCGGTCTCGTCCAGAATCGCAATCTGCGGTTCCAGCAGCGCCATTTGCAGAATCTCATTGCGCTTCTTCTCGCCGCCGCTGAAGCCATCGTTCAGGTAACGGCCCGCAAACGCCGGGTCCATGCCCAGCATCTTCATCTTTGAGAGCAGTAACTTGCGGAACTCGGGAATCGAAATCCCCTTGCTCTTGCCTGCCGCCTGCGTCGCCATCAGCGGCCCGGCCTGCTCGGCTTCGCTTGCCTTAATCCGCGCGTTCAACGCCGTGCGCAAAAAGTTCGCCACCGTCACGCCCGGAATCGACACCGGATACTGAAACGCCAGAAACAGCCCCGCGCGCGAACGCTCATCGGGCGACAAATCCAGCATATTTTGGCCCTTCCAGATCACCTCGCCATCGGTGACGGTGTAACCCGGATGCCCCAGCAAGCTATACGCCAGCGTACTCTTGCCCGAACCGTTTGGTCCCATCAAAGCGTGCACCTCACCCTGCTCCACCGTCAGGTCCACGCCCTTCAAAATTTCCTTGTTTTCCACGTTGACTCGCAGGCCGCGAATCGTTAGCACTTCGCCCATTATTTGTTACGCCTCCGTGATGATGATGTTAAGTCCAAACCAATTGTGGTGATTATAACACGCCGAAAAATGGCTGTCAATAATTATTAAAAATATCTTATTTATTCCAGCACCCCGATTGTCCCTCTCCGCCCGATCGGCCCGCAACGCGCGATCGGGGTGTTGGATTCGTTCCACGGACACCTAAACGCGTTTTGGAGTCGCTGGAACGAATCTACAGACATCCAAACGCGTTTTACAGTCTCTGGAGCGAATCCACAGGCACCGAAATGCGTTTCGGGGGTGCAAGATTCGTTCCACGAGCACCGAAATACGCTGCAAGGTCGCCGGATTCAATCCCAGGCAAGCGATCGGCGTTTCAGCCTGCCCCGAACGAATCCTGAGCCTCTGATCTGTGGATCACATGCCCACGCTTGAATCCTGGAAAGCCGATCGATGGATCAGGGGGCCGGGATTGAATCTTGAACGTCCGATCCATAGATCAGGCATCCCGGCTTGAATCCCGATTGACTGATCCAGCGAACAGGGGCCGAAAGGCGAATCGGGCTAATATAATCGAGGGTGCGAATCTTCTCTATATCAAGCAAAACGCCCGGCTGAGTGCCGAGCGTTCAAGTGAAACGATTGGAGAAGAGTGCACCTACTATTGGCCTCTTTGCTGAGACACCCATTGCACGCGCAACGATTCAAGGTAAGCCATGTGTTCACCTGCGGTGGACAAATCAAGATCGACTTCATTATCAACACATTGTTCCATTTCGGTAATTGCTTCTGCCAAGTGCTTGGTTTGTTCAAGTAACAAGGCGAGTTGCCAATGGACTTGGGCGTTATAAGCCTCATGTTCATCACTGGTAGACCAGTCAAACAAACTGCGCAATTGATCCAGGCAGTATTTGACTGCTTCGTATCGTGCATCATTAGTGGCTTTTGAGACCGAAATACGTTGCAGCTGATCAAACACGATCGGCAATCGATACCCAAAAGCAATCTCCACACATTCACTCATGTGCAGCACGGCAACGGCAAAATTGCCGAATTGTTCAAATGCGAGCGCCACTTTCCATGCCATGTCGACAAATTCATCCCCCTCAATGTTATTGCGATTAAATCTTTCAAATAGAGCGCTCCACATTTCTCCTGTAGCTTTTGCAGCGTCGTCCATTCTGCCAAGCTGTATGTTGGCAAGCGCCAGGCATTGAAGCGCTTCGCTTTGGGAGTCATTTTCATTATCCCAATACCTTGACAAGCCCAGAAATTTGCCAATAACTGCGACCGCGTCGGCGGGCCGACCGTCGGCAAGTGCTTTCCGACCAAGACCAAGGTAGTAATAGCCTAACGTCCAAGCTAAATTACCAACTTCATCATGGTTGATTTTCTCTGCCAACTCAAAGGCTTTCTCGTGGATCATCAGCGCCAATTCAGATCGTCCAAAGTTGCTATATGCTGAGCTAAGCTTCGCAAGCGCTTCTACCTCCCGCCAATCATCGTCTGACTCGTGCAGAATGTCCGCAGCCTCCTTTAAGTACTCCATACCGCGCAAGGCATCCACTTTGATCTTAACCATATTGAGTTCACGATCAGACTCGTCGCCTGCAAAAAGGGAAAAGCGGTCATAACTTACGGTGATGCTTGCGGGCAGGTCCTCGCTGTCCCAATCAAGTGGCATGCTACCATATGGAATTCGTTCCATCTCTCGCACCAGCAATCCGCCAAGTGGCGTTAGAATCAGCGGCCACGACTCTTTGCGCCAGAAATTACGGGCAAGGGGTAGGGTCTGCTCATAGTAATCAATAGATAAAGTGGCTTGTCCAAGATGATACAGACGAATGCTTTGTTGCCTCAAATCGCCAGATTCTCGTGCATCCGCCAATGACTTCTCAAGCCATTCTACCCACTCGTTGGCGGGCCGCCGTTGCGTAATTAGCGACCAGCCGACATCAAGATATTGGTAGCATAGCCGTGCGACCGAAACGTCGGCCCCGGCGTGTTCGCTGGCCCATTCCCACGCGGCCTGATAGTTATTCCAGTCCCATTCAAACAGTTCGGCCGCTTGATTTTCCGCCTCTTCATTGCCGAGATAGATTTCACGCACGGCTGTTATCGCCGTCTCAAGAAAATAAAAAGCATGACGACGCTCAGCTTCTGTCCGTTCATTGGCCGTCAACTGGTGTAGAGCAAATTCTCGATGCAAGTCATGCAGTTGGTAACGTTTGGCCTTCCGGTTGTGTTTTACCAGACTCCGTCGTGAAAGAGAATTAACATGCTTCCTCGCGCTCTCCAAATCAAGATCACATATGGCGCTCACAGCCTGCACGTCAAACGAACCCGAGAAAATTGCAACTTCGTGCCATGCTTTTTGCTCCTCGGCCTTCAACGCATCGTAACTGAGCCGCAGGGACCTCTCAATCAGCCCCAACCGCTGTAATGGCAACTGTTGCAACTGGTAAATGTATTCATCAGGATCAGCGTCAATGTCTTCTGCGAGGTAACGTCCGGCCTGAACCAGCGCAAGGGGATAATCACCGAGCAAGGTAGCAATTGCATCGGCTTCCGGCTCGTTTAGGAAGGAAGGGGCTATTGACATCAAAAGATGAACCGCCTCATCGTGAGGCAAGGCATCCAATGATAAAGAATTGAAGCCGCGCAAATCGAACTGCTGCCGGGAGGTGAGCAGCATAATGCTCCTGTTGTCAGGTGGCACTAGATCGCGGACTTGTTCAGCATTGGCCACATTGTCCAAGAACAACAGCACACGTCGTGGCTCTCTTGGCTCCTCTTTGTCATCTTTTGCACGCTTTGTAAAAGCCAAACGTTGATACGACGCAATCAACGCAGGCACATCTTCCGGCAAAGAGAGTTGAGGCTCAAGTGTCTGAATAATGTAAGCGGCGATCTCTTTCACCGAAAGCGCAGCCTCAATACCCGCCCCTTTCAAATCAAGGTAAATCTGTCCATCCGGATATCTGCGCTTGATCTGCTCGGCTAACTTGGTTACAAGTGTTGTCTTTCCGAATCCGCCAGATCCATAAACGATTACACCAAGCTGGCCGCCGCGAAGTTCTAGCTGGAGTTGATTTAACTCGAGAGTCCGACCAACAAAGTCTTTGGGAGAAGCGTGAGGCAAACGCGGAGCACCGGGACGAGCCTTAGCGCCGCGTCGAACAGGCTCCTTCTTAACTTGGCTACGACTCAGCTCGTTCTGAAGATGCTTGATCAATTTCTGCTGAACGTCGGCCTTGATGAGGCGCAATAAGGTGGCGATTTGGCCAAGTGCTTCATAGCCATCGTCAAATTCAAAGGGGTGCTGGTGTGCCCAAGGGTTTCTAACGCCGCTAATTTCGGAAATCAAATTCCGCCCATTTTCACCCAGATCATCCTTGAATACCGAATCCCACACGTGCAGTATGATCCTGCGTAGCTTGGGCACATCCAGTGTTGCAAACCAGTCTTCAGGAGAACCACCTGCTGTAGAAATCTCCTGTTTCTCATGTTTATTAAGTACAGATCCAACAGCCTGAGACCACCAGTCTGTGCCATAACGCGCCTTCAGTTTTGCTTGCACATAAGGATTTAGGGCATCACGCAGGATGTCCAACCCTCTGCCGACATATTCGCGGTTATCGAATTCCATGAATTGAATCTCCGGCCAGAGATTTTGTTATCGTCGCCATTTTACTTCAAACTCCGGCTTTTGTTACCACACCGTTTTGCGGTTATACTTGCGTCGCTCACAACAAGCTGTGTGGTACACTGATTCCAAGGTTTACTGTTGAGCAATGGATACGCAGACAGGAGAGGATCGCCATGGAACTTCAAGACATCATCACTGCCGACCAACTCCACGACAACCAAACGAGCGTCTTTGAAGATGTGCTGGCGTCGAATGCGCCCAAAGTCATTATCTTTGAAGGCCAACCGGCGCTCATCCTGTTAGACGCCCAGACATACCGGACGCAGGCAACGCGTCTGGCGCTCCTCGAAAAAATCGTCGCTGGCCGCAAAGATGTTGAAGCCGGCCGCCTTGTCCCCAACGATCAAATCATGGCAGAATTGGAGCAGCGACGGCTGAAGTACACGGATCAGGTGGATGGTTAATGGCCCCGATTGAGGTCTTCTGGACCGAGGCGGCGCGCCAGCTGGCCAGTTTCCCAGAAAGCGGCCGACATCCGCCAGAACTGCCCGACATTGCCCATGTCCGAGAGATCATCGTGCAACAATTCCGGATCATCTATGATTATCAGCCAGACCAATCGCGCGTGGCCGTGTTAGCCGTTTTTCACAGTCGTCGCGACGTGCCTGAACTCATCCGCACGCGACTTGCGCCCCGCACCGCGTGAAGGAGATTGCCAATATGGGACACGCGATTACAGTAGATGTGCCACCAGAAGCCTATGAATCGCTGGCTAACACGGCCCGCCAAACGGGCCAAACGCCCGAAGAGTTGGCCGCGCTGTGGCTAACGAATGCGGCCCGCCAGGTTGCCGCTGATCCACTCGAAAGATTCATTGGGGCGATCACAACCCAAATCCCCGACTGGGCCGAGCGTCACGATCATTATCTGGGCCGCGCCCTAAAAGACGCTCTGTCCGAGTCTGAGTACGGGGAAGAGTGATGCCAGATTTATTTGCAGATACTTCGGGCTGGGGCAATCTGATTGATCCGACCCAGCCGTGGCACGCGCTAAGCACCCAACTCTATCGCGCCTTGCGTCAGCAAGGTCGACGGGCCGTCACCACAAACTACATTCTGACCGAGTTGGTAGCACTGCTCACAACTCCACTCCGCATTCCTCGTGCGGTCATTATCGAATTTACGGCCAGCCTGACCGCATCGCCATTTGTCGAGATCATTCACATCGACCCAACGCTGGATGAACAAGCCTGGCAGTTGCTCAGAAGTCGCCCGGATAAAGACTGGAGCCTGGTCGATTGCGCCAGTTTCGTCGTCGTGCAACAACGCGGTCTGACCGAAGCCCTCACCACCGATCATCATTTTGAGCAAGCCGGTTTTGTGCGACTGCTTAAGCCGCGCTAACCAACATCTACTAATTTACCAATCTACCGACCACCCGCCCATGCCCCGACTTCGCGATCTCAACATCACCATCGGCACTTTCCCCACCGGGCAATACAACGCCATCACGGACGTGCCCGATGTGCTCGTCGGTCACACCACGCTGATCTACGACGAGCCGCGTGTGGCCCGCACGGGTGTCACCGTCATCGTCCCCCGGCGCGGCGAGATTTGGCGCGACAACGCCACCGCGGGCATTCACTCGTTCAACGGCTGCGGCGAGATGACGGGCAGTCACTGGATCGAAGAAGCGGGCGTACTCACCAGCCCGATCGCCATTACCTGCACCCACTCGATCGGCACGGCGCATGAAGCGCTGGGCAAGTATGGTCAGGCGCACGGTTACACACAGATGTTTGCGTTACCCGTTGCTGCTGAGACGTACGACGGCCACCTTAACGATGCGGACGCCCATCACCTCACAGATCAGCATGTTTTTCAGGCGATTGCGAACGCGAGTGACGGCCCCGTGGCTGAGGGCAATGTCGGCGGCGGCACGGGCATGATCTGCCATCAATTCAAGGGCGGCATTGGCACGGCCTCGCGCCTTGCGGAAAATCCAAGTGGCCGCTGGACAATCGGCGCGCTGGTGCAGGCCAACTACGGGCGACGCCATTTGCTCCGCGTCGATGGCGTACCCGTCGGGCGCGAACTTGGCCCGGACGTAGTGCCCCTGCCCGCCAAGCCCACCGGCGACGGTTCGATCATCATCATCATCGCCACCGATGCGCCGTTAATCCCGTCGCAGTGCAAGCGGCTGGCGCAGCGCGCGACGGTGGGCCTGGCCCGCGTAGGCAGCGTGGGTCACAACTTCAGCGGCGATATTTTCCTGGCGTTCAGTACGGGTAATCACGTACCCGACTTTGGTGAAAGGCTGATCGATCTCAAGATGATGCCGCACGAGCATATGGACGCGCTCTTTGAAGCAACGGCCGAAGCCGTGGAAGAAGCCATCCTCAACGCGCTCTGCGCGGCCGAAACCATGATCGGTCATCAAGACTATACCGTTCACGCGCTGCCGCTGGATAAATTACAGGCCGTGATGAAAAAGTACCGAAGTTAAAATCTCACCGCGAATCCACGCGAATTTCCGCGAATAGATTTATTAGCGGTGATTCGTGTTGATTCGCGGTTAATCCTCTGGAGAGAATATGATAACCATAGCAGTGATTGGTGGTACGGGTAAAGAAGGCAAAGGACTGGCCTTGCGCTGGGCGCACGCGGGTCACGATGTGATCATCGGGTCGCGCGACGCCGCCCGCGCCGAAGCCGCCGCGAGCGAACTCAATGCGCTGCTGGGCAAAGACGCCGTGCGCGGCCTGGGTAATGCCGATGGCGCAGTCGCAGCCGAAGTGGTGGTGCTGTCCGTGCCCTACGAAGCGCATCACGCCACGCTGGAAATGATCAAAGACGGCGCGCAGGGCAAAGTGCTGATCGATGTCACCGCCCCGCTCGATCCAGCCAACAAGAAGAAAGCCTATCGTGTGCCGGAAGGCAGTGCGGGTGTGGCCGCGCAGCAATTTTTGGGCGAGAACGTGCGCGTCGTGTCCGCCTTCCAGAACATCAGTTACACGCACCTGCCCAATGTGGAAGAAGATTTGGGCTGCGATGTGCTGGTGTGCGGCAATGACAAGGCCGCCAAGCAACTCGTCATTGGCCTGGCCAAAGACGCGGGCATGGCCGCCTTCGATGCCGGGCCGATCGAGAATGCCGTCGTCGCGGAAGGGCTGACGGCCGTGTTGATCAACATCAACATCGCC
>JAGOBP010000164.1 GCA_017999195.1 Thermoflexales bacterium | reverse complement strand
GGGCAGAGGTGGATTCTGTTTGGGAGCAGGAAGAACCCGAAGCCAGAAAAATGCTTGCTGTAGGTGCCGCAGAATCCCACACGCTTTGTTGGCACGCTTTTTGTTTACAGAGACACTTTTTCTATAACTTCAATACCCAGTAAGTTTTTCAATTCGATTAACTCAACTGGAAATTCATTTTCAAGAACAAGCACAACTCTGCAACTTGGCTGAAAACCTTTCTCGATTTGATACGCTTCGACAACTGCCTGATATTTCACGCACTGATAAAGCCCACGATAAATATCTGCTGTATCTGAAATTCTTGATTTTACTTCTGCGATTATCCAATCTTTACCATGAACAAATAAAACATCTGCAATATCGCCAGACGGTAAATCTTTCTCTAATTCACCAATACCGACGCTCTTTGGTAACCCAAGAATTTGTGGTTTTTTGCTCACTAACTCTTTGAATCGTTTGTGATAAGGACTTTCTCCGGAGCTGTGATGTTGTTTTGATACAGCGTTCAATAGCGGCGAATAATCACGATTTTCTTTATATTCCAAGTCGAGATACTTTAAGACATCACGCCAGCGGGGATAAGCGTAAATTTTGTGCAACTCCATGTCTATAACTGCCCGCTGTTGCTTTCTCGGAAGTTTGGCAAAACTGCTTTTGTCAGTAATAAACCAGCCTATACCCTCGCCGGGCAAGCCTGTATTTTTATTGATTACCAGACAATTTATCGGCGGAATTTCATCTTTCCATTCGACAGATATTTCTTGCAAAGTTTGTCCAATACTGCCAAGAACGTAATTCAAATTGCGGGGATTGGGCATTTCCAATTCATCTGCCAAGTCTGAATAGAAAATTGGCTGATTGGCTAAAGCCTGCCTTACAAGAAGAGGTAATGCTTTACGCGCCCGTTTTTGATAAAGTTTTTCGCCTTCAATGGATTTTGCTATTTCACCAGTTTCCATAATTTTATTTGCCTGGCTTCATTTTTCAAAGGACGTGCTAACTAGGTCTAGACGGCAACTTGCCATCTGTGACCCCGCCCGCCGTCAAGGGCCAAATGACTTATCGAGTTAGTAGCTGCCCACTTCAAACGGGGCTTCGGAACCGATCGCTTGCAGGCGGCTGGCATACGACGCCAGAGCCTGTTTCCGCTGGGCGTCCGTCATACGGACGGGGCCGTGGACGACTTGCGGCGCGAGTACGGTAAAGCCGGTGAACTGTAAGATGCCGCGGTGAATCGGGCGCAGGATGCCCGCCAGGTCGCCGTTGAAACCGTCGACGCGAAAGGCGTCTTCCGAACCACCGGTGGTCAGCGATAGAAACGCGCGTTTTCCGCCAAAGACACCGTTTTGATAGACGCGTCCGCCGCCGTAAGCGCGGCCCATCGCCAACACCCGATCCGCCCAGCCTTTGAGCACGGCGGGCAAGCCAAACCACCAGAGCGGGAACTGCCAGATCATCAGGTCGCACCACTCCATCTTCTCGATCTCGGCTTCGATCTCGGCAGAGAAGCCGTGGTTCGCGGTGGCGTGCATTTCCTCCAACTGTAATTTGAGGTAATCCGGGTCTTTGACCGTGGCGAAGTTCTTACGGCTGGAGACCGGGTCGAATTGCATCTCATACAGGTTGGACGTCTTGACGTCATGCCCTGCCGTAGCGAGCGCTTCGCACGCGGTTTGGAACATGGCCGCGTTGAAACTCTGAGGTTCGGGGTGCCAGTAGACGATGAAGGCTTTCATGGTTGAACCTTTGTGTTGCCTGGTATGGCGTCGTGTGCGTCACATTGCTCGCGTGTCACGATAGTTCATTGCCCAGTGCCTCAATCGTCGCCCACCTTCAGAATTGCCATAAACGCTTCTTGCGGAATCTCCACATTGCCCACCATGCGCAGGCGTTTCTTGCCCGCCTTCTGCTTTTCCAGCAACTTGCGTTTGCGGCTAACGTCGCCGCCATAGCATTTGGCTAAAACGTCCTTGCGCTGGGCGCGGACGTTGGCGCGCGAGATGATCTTCCCGCCGACGGCCGCCTGAATAGGTACGACGAACATTTGCGAGGGGATCAATTCTTTCATCTTGGAGACGAGCGAACTGCCCCGATTGTACGCCGCATCCCGATGGACGATTGTGGCGAGCGCGTCGACGGTCACTTCGTTCACGAGAATATCCATCTTGACCAAATCTTCCGGTCGATATTCCAGGAACGAGTAGTCCATCGAAGCGTAACCGCGCGTGCGGCTCTTCAACTGATCGTGAAAGTCCACAATCACTTCGGACAGCGGCAGCGCATACGTGATCATCACCCGCAGCGGATCGAGGTATTCCAGTTCTTTCTGTTCGCCGCGCCGCTTGATGACCAGTTCCATTACCGCGCCGACGAATTCGGTGGGCGTGAAGATTTGCACCTTCATCCACGGCTCGCGAATCTCGTCGATGAGGGTCGGATCGGGCAGTTGGGCGGGCGCATCAATCACGATGGTTTCACCGGTGCGCAACAGCACTTCATATTCCACGCTGGGCGCGGTCGCCAGGATGTCCAGATCGTATTCACGCTCCAGCCGTTCCTGGATGATCTCCATGTGGAACAGCCCCAGAAAACCACAGCGAAAACCGAAGTTCAAGGCTTGCGACGTTTCCGGTTCGTAAACGAGTGAGGCATCGTTCAGTTGCAGTTTTTCAAGCGCATCCTTGAGCAACGGATAATCATCCGTCTCGACCGGATAGATGCCGGCAAACACCATCGGCTTGACGGGGCGATAGCCGGGCAGGGGTGAGGCCGTGGGATTGGCCGCCGCCGTGATCGTGTCGCCGACGTGGCAATCGCGGATGGTCTTCATGCCGGTCGCGATGTAGCCGACTTCGCCCGCTTCCAGTTGGCCCGTGGCCTTCATCGTGGGCGCGAAGATGCCGATTTCCATCGGGTCGGCTTCGACACCGGTCGCCATCATTCTGATCTTCGTTTTAAGGTCGATCGTGCCGTCCATCACGCGCACATAGGCAATCACGCCTTTGTAAGTATCGTAATGGGTATCGAAGATTAGCGCGCGCGGCGCGGTGTCCGGCGTGCCTTTTGGCGGCGGAACATCGCGCACCAGCGCTTCCAGCAGATCGTCAACGCCGACGCCTTCCTTGGCGGACACGCGCAGGATGTCTTCCGGCCTGCCGCCCAGAATGTGCGTGATCTCGGCCGCGACTTCATCGGGCCGCGCCGAGGCCAGATCGATCTTGTTGAGGATCGGCACAATGCTGAGATCGGCGTCGATGGCGAGATACAAGTTCGCCAGCGTTTGCGCCTCCACGCCCTGAGTGGCATCGACGACGAGGATGGCGCCTTCGCAGGCGTACAACGCGCGGCTGACTTCGTAGGTGAAGTCTACGTGGCCGGGCGTGTCGATCAGGTTCATCTCGTACTCTTGGCCGTTGCGCGCCGTGTAGCGCATGCGCACCGCTGAGGCCTTGATGGTGACGCCCTTTTCGCGCTCCAGGTCCATCGAGTCCAGCACTTGCGCACTCATCTCGCGCGCGGTCAGCGTGCCGGTATGTTCCAGCAACCGATCGGCCAGCGTGGATTTGCCGTGATCAACGTGAGCAATGATACAGAAATTTCGGATATATTGTTCGTCCATAGGAAGGAAACGCAATCAAACCTGTAGCGCACTGTGTTTCAGTGCGGTAGTATATTCCAGCATAGCGGAGAGATTATACCGCAAACGAAGGGGACTTGATAGGCGGCGCGGCCGATTGCCGGAATTCCCGGCTTGTCCGCGGACGCGCGGATCGCGCGCAAAATCAAACAGGCCGAAGCGGGGCGGCTTCGGCCTGTCACTAAAACACTAGAATGGGTTTATGCGGTACCACGCTGTGCCTGGATGCGCTGTAATACCTTCCGCACGATGGTCAACACGCCAGTTGCCGGAGAACTCATTGTTGCCAGCGCCACATCTGCAACGTCTTTCAAAATGTCAGGGGCGTCAAACGCCAACGATTTCGCTGCGGCCGTCACATCGCTCTCGTCGGGTTCTTTGCCCTGAGTTACCTCACTCTGCGCGGCTTTTTTGAGCGTATCGACAGCTTTCTGGACATCTTTTTGGACTTCTGGTGGTTGTTGCTTGATTTTGTCGTAAATACTGCTGAATGCTTTAGAAAACTCATCGGCCGACATGCCTGTCGTTGTATTGGTCGTAACGATGTTATCACGACCTGCTACATGGCCACCGACACTGCCGCCAGATATTTGGACCGATGAATTACCAATGCTGATGCTGCCTCCCCGCCCGGATCGAATTGCTTCGATGGCGGCATCGGCTGCCGCTTGTTCAAGTGCGGCTTCGCGTGCTGCTTCTTCGGCGCGCTCTTTCATTTTTTGTGCAACCGGATCGAAGCCTGTCAACTTTCCTTCGATTTTATCGCGACCTACCAACTCATCCGGCATGACGACCTCCCACAGATTTGATTTGATTTCGATTGATCTCGCAACCTTGTTTAAGGTGCGTTTACGACTATGGGGCTTGCTCACAACTTCCTATTTATGTAGTTGACAACTTTCGCAATGGTCATGGACTACTCAATTGAAACTTTCTGATCATTTGTGTCCATCGTATGCTTCCCGGCTTTCGACTTGATGGATGTTTGGATCGGAACTTTAACATTCAGTAATATGCTTGATCGCGCGATCGGATTGCCCCTTGTTGACGATGACGATTTGGTCGCCGCCAACAAGGTCGCCGCCGATGGTGATGTTCGAGCCGCTGATGTTGACTCCGCCAGAAATAACCTTCGGCGTTTGCTGCTTGTGGAACAACGTGCCGCAACTTGAGCATTTTAACAATGACTTGCCCGCATCGACTTCGGGCAAGGGGGCGCCACACTTGCTGCACGTCCAATCTTTCAGTTGTTCAGCAGACTCATCCTGCATCGCGGCCAGTTTTCGCCTGAGCAGTTCAGCCACTGTTTCCTCGCGCAGAGTGGTTGCGGCTTCCGATGACTCGAATTCCGCCTGTTTCTGTGTGAAGATATCAGCCATCGATTCGGTGGTTGGCGCGTCATTTGTGGCCACGGCGGGTGAAGGCTCATTCGCCACCGCGGTGAGCGGCTTAGTGGCAGCCGACAGCGAGTCTGAGGCAACTGTAACGGGTGACTTGTCTGCGCCGCCAAATAGTCGCTTTAGAAAAGACGCCATACAATTGCCTCCTGCCGCCCTGCGCCGAAAATCCAATCAACTACTCGCTTTACCCCGGCATCCTCAACGGCCCAGTCCCCTTGACTTTAGGGCGCGGCCCGTTGATGGGCACCGTAAACGAAAAGCGGCTGCCCAGCCCCACGACACTCTCGCACCAGATGCGGCCGCCGTGCAGATCGATCATGCCTTTAGCGATGGCCAGGCCCAGCCCCATACCGTTGTATTTGCGCGTCAGATGCGGCTCCACCTGATAGAACCGATCGAAGACACGCTCCAGTTCGTCGGGCGGAATACCGATGCCGGTGTCGGCGATGTGGACTTGAACCTCGCTGCTGACGTTGCTGGCCGAGATTAAAATGCGGCCGCCCGGCTCGGTGAACTTGATGGCATTGGACAGCAGGTTGTTCAGCACGATGTTTAACTTCGCCCGGTCGGCTTTGATCTTCAACGGCTCCGATGGCAGGTTGAGCGTCAATTCGTGGCCCTTGGTGTTGATCAGTTCGCGCATCGCGCCGACGGTGCTTTGAATCACGTCCTGCATGGCAAACTCGCTCAGTTCCAACTGCGACGTGCCTTCTGCAATGTGCTGGACGTTCACCATGTCGTCGATAAGCGAGCGCAATTTGAGCGCGCTGTTGAGCACCACATCCAACTGCGCTTGCGCGTCCGGCTTCACGTCGTCTTTCAGCATGGCCGCGTAGCCCAGAATCAAGCCCAGCGGCGTGCGCAATTCGTGCGAGGCGATGGCAATGAAGTTACTCTTGATCTGATCGACCTGATTAAGTTGCTCGTATGCATTTTGCAAGGCCGTTACCAGTCGCGCATTTTCGATGGCGACGGCGGCTTGTGCGGCCAGCGTCATGAGCAATTGCCCATCTTCTTCGCTGAATGACGCATTGTCGCGCTTATTCAGCGCTTCCAGCACGCCGATGGGCCGCTCGCGCAACATCAACGGCACGCCCAGCAGCGAGCGCGATTGAAAGTCCAGCTGCTTGTCCACGCCCGTAAAATGGCGCGGATCGTGCTGCACATCGTCGATTACCATCGGTCGGCCCGCCATCAAGATCGAGCCGGCCAGGCTGCCACCGATCGGCACGCGCAGGCTGGCGAGTTTGTTCATCTCGCGGCCATTGGACGCGGCAAAGCGCAGCTCGGTGCCGGATTCATTGAGCAGCATAATTGAAGAGGCTTCGGTTTCCGTCAGTTCGGTGGCGGCCGACAAAATGAGGTGCAACAGTTCGTCCAGATCGAAGGTGCTGGTGAGGGTCTGGTTGATTTCCAGGATGCGCTGCAAGCGATCGGCTTGTCGGCGCAGCGTGGTGAAACTGCGGCGCAGATCGCCGGTTTGGGGCAGGTTCAACGGCAGTGTGCTCACAGACGCTCCGCAAATACCCGTGGCAAGAGATCGTCGATCGGGCTGGGTGGTTCGATCGGATTGGCGGGTGCGACCCGCAGCCAGATCAGAAATTCGATGTTGCCCGCCGGTCCGGCAATCGGCGATTGGATCAGATCGATCGGGCTGAAGCCCAGCTCACTGGCCGCGGTCCAGATCGAGCGGAGCACTTCGACGTGAATGGCGGTGTCGCGCACCACGCCGCCTTTGCCCACCCGCTCGCGCCCCGCTTCAAACTGCGGTTTGATCAAGGCAATGACCTGTGCGCTGGATTTTACCCATTTTAGCACAGACGGCAAGATCAAGCGCAAGGATATGAATGACGCGTCGATCACGGCGAGGTCGATCGATTCCGGCAGCGCGTCCACGTAACGCGCATTGGTGCGATCCATGACGATCACGCGTGGGTCCGATCGGATTTTCCAGTCCAACTGGCCGTAGCCCACATCGATGGCGTAGACTTTGGCCGCGCCGCGCTGCAACAGGCAGTCGGTAAAACCGCCCGTGGACGCGCCCACGTCCGCGCAGACGGCATGCTCGATCGGGATGGGAAACCGATCGAGTGCGGCGGCGAGTTTCAGGCCGCCCCGGCTGACATAGGGCAGCGGCTCTTTGATGCGCACGACGACATCGGGCTTGACCTGCACGCCGGGCTTGTCGGCCACTTGATCGTTGACCAGCACTTCGCCGGCCATGATCAGGCGCTGACTCTTTTCGCGGCTCTCCACCAGGCCGCGTTCGACGAGGAGTTGATCGAGTCGAATCTTGGGCATGGGCTGATTATACTACGGGGAGCGCATTTGACACCCTGTTTACGCGCATGATATAGTCAAGGCCATGCAAGCGCCTTCAAATCCGCCCAATCAATCTCAGACGCCTGACGCGCCAACCGAAATTCAACCGGCGAAACCCGCCGTTGAATCGGGCGGTCTGACGCTCTCCCGGCGGCAACTGCGCGGCCTGATCGTTCTGGCGATCTTCAATGTCCTGATTTTGATCGGTCTGACGGTGTTGGCCCTGCGTGAACCGATGGTGCAATTGGTGCAAGTCCTGGTCACGCCGCCGTCGGCCCCGCTGGCGACGCGCACCCTGCTGCCCACGTCCACACCGACTCCGCCGCCCACGCCTACCCCCACGCCCGTCGATCCTTTTGGCGGCGGCGGCGCGATTGCCTTTACCTTGCGCCGCAACGGCAACAGCGACATCTACGCCGTCAATGCCGATGACAAACAATTGATCCGGTTGGTCAGTCACCCGGCCGATGACGGCGATCCGGCGATTTCGCCCGATGGCCGCGAGTTGGCGTTTGCCTCGCATCGCGATGGGAACTGGGACATTTATCGGTTGGATTTCATCAGCGGCGTGGCGGCGCGCTTGACGCTGACCACTACTTATGACGGCGCACCGGCCTGGTCGCCCGACGGTCGCTACAT
>JAGOBP010000163.1 GCA_017999195.1 Thermoflexales bacterium | reverse complement strand
CAGGATTGGTCTGTATGATCCTGAATCGGGCGCGCGTGTGCCGGTGCTCATTGATGGCCGTACGACGGATTATGTGACACTGCGATGACGGATCGACTATGCAAGCGGGTGAACTGGGTGCTGATCGGCTTCATTTTGATCGGCGCGTTTTTGCGCTGGATCGATTTGAACGCGATGAGCGATACGTTGTACAGTGATGAAGCGTTCAACGGCAACGATGCCGTTTCGGTGTTGCAGCAGCCGCGCCTGACCCCATTCTTTGACGGCAACCACGGCCGCGAGAGTGGCTGGCTGTATGTGTTGGCCGCTTATATTGGCGTGTTCGATGCGCAGCCGGTGGCGATGCGGCTGGCCGCGACGATGGCGGGTATACTGACGCTGGCGGCCTGTTATGCGCTGGCACGCGAACTGCTCAACGAACGCGCGGCGACCTGGAGCGTGGGCGCGCTGGCGGTCTTGTTCTGGCACGTGCATTTAAGCCGCATTGCCCTGCGCGCGATCTTGATGCCGTTGTTGGGTGCGTTGGCGTTTGCCTTTCTTTTGCGGGCCTATCGGCAGGGGCGGCGGCTCGATTGGATCTGCGGCGGGGTGTGGCTGGGACTGCTGGCGTATACGTATCTGGCCGCGCGCGCCTGGCTGGGTTATGCGGCGCTGCTGCTGGTGGGGCTGATTCTCTTTGATGCCCGGCGGCGCAAAAATAGCCTGCTGGCGTTGTCGATTGCGCTGGTGATCTCGCTGCCGCTCATGGTTTATTTGGTGCTCAATCCAGCGGCGGCGATGGATCGCGTGAACGAAGTCGGCCAGTTCGGTCTGACCGAGATGGTCAACAACATCGGCGTGTGGCTGCAAGCGGCGTTTTATCGGGGCAGTCCAAACGAGTTGTTGAATCTGGGCAACCGCCCGATCTTCGATCTGTTTCTGGGCGGCCTGTTTGTGATCGGACTGCTTGTTTTGCCGTGGATGATCCGCCAGCGTTGGCAGATCGCGTGGCTGCTGGGGCTGGCCCTTGCGGCTGTGTCGCCCTCGCTGGTGACGGATGATGCGCCGCACCCCTTGCGAGCGATTGGTCTGGTGCTGCCGCTGGCGTTGATCGCTGGGGCGGGGGCTGGGTGGCTCGAGCAGGGCGCACAGCGCTTGAAACTGGGCCGCTGGGGCAGCGCCATACCGATCGGCTTGTTGGCGGCCGCGAGTTTGCTTACGTATCGCGACGCGCATATCAATTGGTTCGCGCAGACTGAAGTCGCGCAGTATATGCCGTATGAAAATCAACTGTTGCATTTCTTGAAGGCCGAAACCACGCCGGAAACGCCGATATATTGGCCGTTTACGACCTACCTGCCGGTGATTGATCCGGGCATCGATTTCCGGCGCGCGTATCTGTCGCCGCGACCGCTGTCGGTGTTTAATCCGGCGGAATGTTGGGTGGCGTCTGCGATACCGGCAATGTATGTGACCACTAGCGATGGGGCAGCCGGGTATCAAAGTGCGTTGGCGCGTTGGGCGGATGCCACCGTGGCGATTACCGACGTGCGCAAGACGGTGCTGCTGGATACGACGTTTACCGTGTTGCGCGCGACGCCGCAGGCCGACTGGTTGACGCCCGAGACAGCGGCCTTCACGGCGGGCGATCAACTGCGGTTCTGGTTGTCGGCTGCGTTGCCCGTTGTCGCACAGCCCGGTGAGACTTTGAACTTTGAGTGGCGCATTCAGCCCCTGCGCGATCTGACGCGGCCTTACAGTGTGTTCATGCATCTGTACCGGCAGCCGCTGGATTTTCAGGCCGGGCCGATCAGTCAGGGCGATGCGCCGCTGTGCATCTCGTATCCGACGAACCTGTGGCAGTCTCATGAATTCGTTTTGCAAGTCGCTCAGTTGGCGATTCCGCCGACGGCGCCGTTGGGTGCTTATGCGGTGGTGGTGGGTGTCTACGACACCGAGACCGGCGCGCGTTTGCCGATCATGACCAACGGCGCGACGAACGATTATCTGATCTTGGGCCAAATTGATCTGAAGTGAAACGGCTGACTTTTTCGCATTATCTGAGTGTTGTGGCGTTGCTGCTGCTGATGCTGGCGCAGCTGGCGACCGCATCGCCGTCGCAATCGGCGGCCTTCGACGAAGGCTACACCATCACGTATGGCTACGCGTATTTGCGCGGCGGCGATGCGCGCCTGAGCCGCGGGCAAAATCCGCCGTTGACCAATGTGCTCATTGCGCTGCCGCTGTTGTTGAAAGACGACATCGTGTTTCCGGCGCAGGACGTCAGTTGGCTTAAGCCCGACATCTTCGGTTTCAGCGATCAATTCATGTGGCGCGTCAATCTCAATCCGCAGCGCATGGTGCTGTTGGCGCGTCTGCCAGAGATGATGCTGGCGCTGTTGTTGGCGTGCGTGCTGTTCGCCTTCACGCGTCTGTTGTTTGGTGAGCGGGCGGCGTTGGCGGCCTTGTTGGTGTGCGCCTTCGATCCGAATATTCTGGCGCACGGGCACATCGTGGGCACGGATCTGGGTGTGACCTTTTTCATGTTCGTCGCCATGTGGCAATGGACGCTGGCGTTAAAACGCAATCAACTCAAGCACGTCATCGCGGCCGGGGTGTTGACGGGCGCGGCCTTCGCCACGAAATATTCGGCGGTCTGGCTCGTGCCGATCGCGCTTGGGGTCAGTTTGATCTATCCCGATTTACGCCGATTTTTCGGGCGACGACTGATCATGGGGCTACTCGTCGGCGTAATGGCGCTGATCGTGATCTGGGGCACGTTTGCGTTCTCGCTTGGCCCGATCGATCCCGGCGGCCTCAGCGTCCCTGCGCCGCAATACTGGCAATCGTTGAGCGGCGTGCGCACGCGCGTGGAATTGAGCACACCCGCCTTCATGCTGGGCCAGATTTCGGCCTCGGGATTTTTAGGCTATTATCCGTTTGTGTTTTTGGTGAAGACGCCGCTGCCTACGTTGATCTTGCTCGTGATCGGTGTGGTGAGTCTGGTGCGCCGCCGCAGTCGCAAGGATGTCGCGGCCTGGTTTCCGCCGCTGCTCTTTGTGTTGGCCGCGATATTTGGCGGGCTGAATCTGGGCTATCGCCTGATGCTGCCCGTGCTGCCGTTCGCGCTGATGATCGCGGGGCAGGGCGTCAACGCTGTGTTGATCCCGAGCAAACGCATTCAGGCGTGGCGGCCCGGCGTGGTGGCCGTCCTCAGTCTCTGGCTGATCGTGGACGTGGTGTCGATCAACCCCAATCATGTGGCCTACTTCAATCAATTGATCAATCGCGAGCGTGATTACGAAGTGCTGGTCGATTCCAACCTCGATTGGGGGCAGGACTTGATCGCCTTGCGCGACTGGCAGCGCGCGCGTCAACTCGACGACTTGAACGTGGTCTACTATGGTTCGGCGCGACCTGAGGCGTATGATCTCAAGGTGAATCTCTTGCCCAGTTTTTCGCTGCGTGATTATGGCCCGGAGATTAACGGCTTTACGGCATACGCTCTGAAACCGGGCTGGTATGCCGTCAGTGTCAGCAGTCTGCAACTAGGTTTGCTCTACAGCCGGTGGGGGCTGTATACACCGTTCAAGAACCTTCAACCGGTCGAGCGCGTGGGCCGCTCGTTCTTGATCTATCACGTGACTTATCCAAGCCACGAAATTGATCGTACCGTTAGCCTGGGGCCGCAAGCCGGTGATCTTGATGCGGCCACGTTGGGGCAGCAGGCCGGTCGCCGGTTGATCGTCAAATGGGCGGGCGAAGATGCGGCCGTGATCGATATGCAGGGATCGGCGCGCTACGTCGTGCGCGGCGGCGAACCGATCTTCGGTCTCGCACCTCAACTGCGTGAGGTGCTCACCACGAACGGCACACGGCTGGGCAATGACGCCAGCGGCGATTTGCGGCTGTGGCAGATAGATGCCAGCGTGGTGTTGACGGATGTGACAGCCAGGCTGGATAACACGCCATTGTTGGCCCCTGATCAATCGGCACTGCATCTGCCGATCGACTTTGAGGGCGGACTGACGCTCATCGGTTGCGAAGTAACCGCTCAGCCGGATCAACCGATCGAGTTGACAACGTACTGGCGCGTGCGGCATACGCCCTTGGCGCAGTTCTCGATCTTTGCACATGTGTATGATGATCAGGCTCGATTTGTCGCGCAACGCGATGGCTTGAACGTCAATCTCAACGCCTTGGAAACGGGCGACATTGTGGTGCAGCGGTTGATCATCGCGCAACCGGCCGGTGCGACGACGCTGCGTTTGGGCTTGTATGATCCCGGTTCGATGCAGCGCCGATTGACGGCCGATTCAGCCGGGGCGCGCGTCGACGAAATACAGGTGGCGCTGCGATGATCACGCGCACCGAAACCCCTCGCCCCGGCATCTGGCTGACGGCCAGCGTGATCGTGTTGATCGCGTTTGCCTTGCGCACGTACGCCATTGCCGATATTCCGCCCGGCCTGACGCATGATGAAGTGGCGCAATTGGGCGTGTCCGACAAGATTTTGCAGGGCGATTGGCGGTTGTTTTACGCCGACAATTACGGAGTCGAGCCGGGGTATCACTACTTGCTGGCGCTGTCCCGCTTGGTCTTGGGCGAAAATCCGATCGGGTGGCGATTCCCCGCAATTTTCGGCGGCTTGCTGGCGCTGGTCGTGATCTACGTGCTGGCGGCGCGCTGGTTTGGCCGCTCGATCGGTTTGTTGGCGCTGGGCGCGGCTGCCGTGACCTGGTGGCCCATCCTCTTGAGCCGCGCGACCTTACGCGAAATTTGGGAAGTGCCCTGGTATGGTCTGGCGCTATATGGCGGCTGGCGCGGCATTGAAAGGGCGGTGCGTCAACAGGGCGCGACGCAACTGAAGTGGTGCGTGGTGGGCGGTGTAGGACTGGGTTTGGCGCAGTATGTCCACACCATTCCGCGCGGCTTGTTTGGCGTGTTCGTACTGTTTGCCCTGTATTTGCTGCTCTTTCAGCGGCCCATTTTCAAGCGGACCTGGCGGGGCCTGCTACTGTTGATCGTTGTGGCGGAGCTGGTCGCCGCGCCGCTGTTGATCTATGTGGCTACACAGCCCGCGCTCGAAGGCTGGTCGATCGATCTGTTTCAGCCCGACGGCCTGACCGTTTTCGCACAGCGCTTGCCGGCGACGCTGGCGCGTTATTGGGGCTTGTTTTTCTGGGCCGGTGATGATGCGTGGGAATTCAATGTGCCATTTCGCCCGATCTTTGATCCGGTGGCGGCGATCGTGTTTGCGGTGGGCCTGCTGGTCGCGCTGCGGCGCTGGCGACAGCCGCTCTATCCGCTGGTTCTGATCAGCTGGGCCATTCCCTTGGTGCCCGGCATTTTGTTTGACGCCACTTATCCCTTTCCGCGAATCGTGACGGCGCAGGCGGCGACCTTTGCGCTGTTGGGTGTGGGCGCGGTGGCGTTGGGAAATTGGCTGCGCCGCCTGACGCCGAAACTTGGCCCGGTGCTGGTGATCGCCGCATGTGGCTGGGGCCTCGTGAGCGTGGCGCGGACCGGCTACGATCTGTTTAGCGTGTGGCCGTCACTGGGCGAGGCGCGCTCGGGTTATCACGCCGAACAGCGCGATTTGGCGCGTTATGTGCAAGCGCAGCCGCAAGTGCGACCGTTGGCTCAATGCACGCTCTGGATTGTTTTCCCCGGCGATCCGCAGTATCACCAATCGATTCCGCATGAGGCGGCCGCCTACTTTCTGCCGGGCGTCACAGACACTCGCTGGTATGATTGTCGCTACAGTTTGGTGATTCCCGCCGGGGGGCAATTTATCTTCGCGCATTCCGATCTGAATCCCCTGTCGAATTTTCTGGGGCAGGGCTTTGACGATCCGTGGTTGCTCGGCGCGCAACCGATCCCCGGCGTGGGCGGCGCGTTAAGCGTCGATGCGCGTTCAGCGCTGCGTGACCAGCAAGCCCGATGGGCGCGGCTGCCGGTGACATGGCCGCCCGAAGCCAGCGCGGCGTCAGCGGCCCAATTCCCGATCGATTTCAATCACGCTGTCGAATTGATCGGCTATCAACTGCCGCAGGCCGTGAAGCCCGGTGAGAGCGTGCGTGTGCTGACCTACTGGCGCGTGAAAGGGGCGCTGCCTGCTGATCTGATCGCGTTTACGCATCTCTATCGCACCCCCGCCGAAGTGCTGGCGCAGCAAGATCAACTGGACGTGGACGCAACCAGCCTGCGTCCCGGCGATGTGTTTGTGCAGTCGCATGATTTTGTAACCGTGCCGTCCGATACGCCCGCCGGCGAGTACCGGATTGGTATCGGGTTGTACCGTAAAGACAGCGGCGAACGCTGGCCGATTTTCACGGGCGAGCAGCGCGTGGCCGATCGGAGCTTTCTCGATCACGTGCAGGTGCGACCATGACCCAACTCGATCGCGTTTTATCCCGCCGTCCGATCGGCCTGCTGCTCTTTATGGGTTTCCTTTTGCTCTGGGCGTTGTTGACGAAAGTTCACACGCATTCCTGGCAGGAAGAATCGCGCATGGCGACGGTGCAGGCGCTGGTGGAGCAGGGGACATTCAACATCGATCATACGGACTTCAATCGTACCGGCGACAAAGTCTTCATCAATGATCATTTCTATTCCGATAAGACGCCGCTGCTTTCAGTAGGGGCGGCGGGCGCGTACTGGATTCTGTACAATATCTTCGGCCTCACGCTCGATCCGACGATCTGTGTGCCTGATGAGGACGCGGCGGCCTGTCGGGTCTTCACGCCCACCGGTGCGCGGTTTACAGCGTTTTACTGGCTGACATTGATCTTCATTGGCGGATCGTCGGCGCTGTTGGTGGTGCTGGTCTGGCGCGCGATGTTGGACGCCGGCGCGGGCGGCACATTGGCAACGCTGTTGGCGATTACGCTGGGGCTGGCGTCCCCCATCGCGCCGTACTCGATCGTGTTTGCGGGGCATGTTCCGGCGGCGTTGGCTTTATTTGCAGGCTTTTGGCTGTTGGTAGGGCACGCTTCGCGTGCCATCTTGCCCAACAGGCGGCGTCTATTTTGGTCGGGTTTGTTGATCAGCCTGTCGGCCAACATCGATCTGACGCTCGCCTTGTTTATGGTCACGATCGGGTTGTGGGTGCTGCTCGCTCAGCGGTGGCGGGTGATCGCGTTCGCCGTTGGTGCGAGTGTGCCGTTTGCGCTGAGCGCGGCCATCAACTATTGGGCGGCGGGGACGATCGTGCCGTTGTACTTCGATCCAAAGGCGTATGATTTTTTCGGCACGGTGTTGAATCCCACGGTGGGCGGCACCAACGGCTTTTATTCGCTGGAATTTGGCCTGAATTATGCCTATAACTTGTTGATCGGCGAACGCGGTTTGTTTGCGTTTACGCCGGTGTTGGTGTTTGGCCTGGCGGGCGCGGTGCTGGCGCTGCGCGATAAACAGCGGCGCGGCTTGACGCTGGCCGTGCTGACCGGTTGCGCGTTGTTTGCCACCTACTTGATCGCGCGGACAGACAATTATGGCGGCGAGGCGTGGGGCGCGCGGTGGTTTGTGCCGCTGGTGCCGCTGCTGTGGTGGTACTTACGTGATGCGTGGTGCGTGATACGTAATCGATCATTGTTATGGCGTGTCGCGTTAGCCGCGCTCATGCTCTTGTCGTTCTTGACCGTGCTCGCGGGGCTGCAAGATGCGTGGCGTGTTGTGCCGCCGATCGTTCGCTTGTAAAGAGTGCACGTTTGAAAATTAACACTCGGCATTCGGTAATCAAAAATTACGGGTGGCTGGCGCTTCCGTCGCTGGGCGTAATCGCGGCGTTGTGGTTCGACTGGCTGCCGTGGCTGCGCGGCAACGACGAGTGGCAGTGGCCGCTGCGCGCCAACATCGATCTGGCGCGGGCAATTGTCCCGCTGCTGACGTTGGCCGTGTACGTGGCGCTGGGTGCGGGCTGGTTGCGCGTCTTTGACGGCGACGCTGTGTCTCGTCGGAAAGAGCGCGTTTTCCTGTTGTTTTTGACGTTGGCCGCGCCCGTGATTCAACTGGCTTTAGCCTTCGGTGTGGCGCGTGTGCCGCTGCTGGAGTTCTTCGGACCCACGGTGTCGATTCATAACAGCGGTTATTTCACGACGGCAGTGACCACGCCTGATC
>JAGOBP010000162.1 GCA_017999195.1 Thermoflexales bacterium | reverse complement strand
ATATGAGGGTGATGAACTGGTGTGGTCAACGCGCTGCGCCACCGGGGCGGCGTTTACCATCGAAGGCATGGGCATGGTCGATTTTACGACGCCGACTGGCGAACACACCGTCGTGCGCAAGCGCCCCTCGCGGCATATGATGGGCTTCATCGGCCGCGCCGACGAATACGATTTGCCCGGCGTGCCCTATTGCACGTACTTTACGCAAGAGGGGGCGGCTGTGCACGGCGCGTACTGGCACAACGATTTTGGTCATCCGCGCAGTCACGGGTGCGTCAACGTGCTGGCCGAGGACGCCAAGTGGGTCTATCGGTGGTCGATGCCCGCCGCGACGTATGATGATGCCTTGCTCGTGGTCGATAAGGGCGGCACACCCATTATCGTGAGTTAGGTCTATCCATTCGGGTAGTTATGATCTGGATCATTGTGAGGATTTTCATTATCCCGTAACCTATAGGCGAGTTAAACGACTTAGGTTAGGCGGGTGACAAATGACAACCTAGAAGGTAGGCGGTTTGTCCGGTTGTTCTGACCGTGGATTGACACGCCATATTCGGAATGGTACACTAACCGAGGATGTGATTGGGCTTGGCGGCTCACGCACAGACTGAACAGGGAGAGGAACATGAAGCCAAAGTATCTGTTAGGTGGTTCGTTGATTGTGGCGGCGGCCGCGTTTCTGATTGTGACCAGCATGACGGCCAACGCGCAGTATTTTTTGACGATTACCCAACTGCGCGACAAGGGCCAGGATATGGTCGATCAAAGCGTGCGCGTGTCGGGGGCCGTCATTTACGAATCGACGCTGTATGAAGTCCGCAATAGCGAGCCGTATCTGGAATTCGACGTGGTGGATACCGAAGATCAGATCGGCAAGCAGACGCCGTTGCGCATCGTGTACAAGGGACCCAAGCCGGACCTGTTGCAGCCGCATGCCACCGCCATTGTGGAAGGCCATCTGGGCACGGACGGCAAGTTCTACGCCGATACGTTGTTGTTGAAGTGCCCCACCCGCTACGAAGAGCAGTTCCCGGATCAGGTTGATAAACCTGCCGAGGGTTGATTGCGGTTGATCATTGACTAGAGAGATGGAGAGACGGAGAGATTGAGGGCCTGGCTCTCCGTCTTTCTGTCTCTCTACCTGTTTATGTGACTGGGGAGGTGAAGATGGTTCCTGATATTGGCTTGATTGCGCTGGTGTTGGCCGCGTTGAGTTCGGTCTATGCTTTGATCGTCGCCGCGATGGGCGGTAGTCAGAAGCGCCCGGACCTCACCGAGAGCGCGCGGCGCGCCGTCATCGTGGTGATGCCGTTGTTGACCATCGCCTGTCTGGCGATCATTATTTCCAATCTCGTCGGCGACTATCACGTCGAGTATACCTATCGCACCAGCAACAATTCCACGCCGACGTTTTTGCGTATCACGGCGTTGTGGGGCGGCCAGAACGGCAGCATCTTGTTCTGGAACTGGCTGATGTCGATCTTCCTGTTCTTTACGTTCCTGCGGCCGTGGAAGACCAATCGCGATTTGCTGCCGTGGACCATCGTGGTGGCGGTTGGCACGCAAGCGTTCTTCTTGCTGTTGGTCATCTTCTTCGCCAATCCGTTCAATCGCTTGTGGGTGGATGCGGCCGGTAATGTCAGCGCGGCGGTGTTCCAGCCGGGCGGCCTGCGGGCCTTTACCGCGCCCGATGGCACCGGCCTCAATCCCTTGCTGCGCCATCCGGGCATGATCATCCATCCGCCGATGTTGTATCTGGGCTTCGTCGGTTTGACGATTCCGTTTGCGTATGCGCTGGCGGCCATGATCGCCCGTAACAAGACCGATAGTTGGATCCGCGCTTCACGGCGCGCGACGTTGATTGCGTGGTTGTTCTTGAGCGTGGGCTTGTTGCTGGGCGCGCGCTGGGCTTACGATGTGCTGGGGTGGGGCGGCTACTGGGGCTGGGACCCGGTGGAAAATTCGGCGCTGTTGCCGTGGCTGACGGCCACCGCCTTCCTGCACTCGGTCATCATTCAAGAGAAACGCGGCATGTTCAAGATTTGGAACATGGTGCTGATTTTGCTGTCGTTCTGCTTGATGGTGCTGGGGACGTTCGTCACGCGCACGGGCGTCATCTCGTCGGTTCACTCGTTTGCCCGATCGAGCCTGGGTTTGCCCTTCCTGTCGTTCACGGCGCTGGTGTTTATCGGCTCAGTCGCGCTGATCATCAGCCGCTCTAATTTGCTGAAGAGCGAGAACAAACTGGACTCGATGTTGTCGCGCGAGGCGATGTTTGTCTTGAACAACTTCCTGTTCATGACGCTGACCTTTACGGTCTTTGTCGGCACCTACTATTCGATGTTCAGCGAATTGCTGGTCAACGAGAAGTTGACCGTGGGGCCACCGGTTTACAATCAACTGATCGGGCCGCAAGTGGCGCTGTTGATCTTGTTGATGGGCATCGGCCCGCTGGCCGCGTGGCGCAAATCGTCGCCCGAGGGCCTGGGCAAGATGCTGTGGAAGCCCGCGATTTTTGCGGCAATCGTCATGGTGGCCTTGTTTGTCATCGGCTTGCAGATCATCCCGGTGCTGCTGGGCTTTGGGCTGATCGCCTTTACAAGCGCGATCACGCTGACCGAATACTATCGGGGCGTGCGGGCGCGGCATAAACTATCGGGTGAGAGTTACTTCACCGCGTTGACGCGCTTGTTTGCGCGCAATCGCCGTCGCTATGGCGGGTATTTGATCCATGTGGGCGTGCTCGTCATGGGCATCGGCGTCATCGGCTCGCTCAACTTCCAGCAGCAGACGCAGCGCTCGCTGGCGCCGGGCGGCTCGCTGACGGTGGGCCATTATACGATTACGTATAATCGTGGCCTGACGTGCAATCCGCAGTTTGGGGTCAGCGGTGACTGCACCGAGTGGTACACCGATCGCGGGCGGGACATCATGATCGTGGCCGGTTACATGACCGTTTCGCAGCCAGGGCAAGCGCCAGTTACCGTTGCGCCGTATCGCGAGATTTTCCTGAACGGCACCGGCGAGTTGACGCCGCCCGGCATCTTGTCGTCGGTGGGTGAAGACTTGTATTTGTTGTATCTGGGCGAGCAAAGCGGCTTTGGCACGATTAAAGCCTACATCAATCCGTTGATCCAGTTCTTGTGGATTGGCGGTATCATTCTAGTGCTGGGGACGCTGGTGGCGATGTGGCCATCGGCTGCCGAGCGGCGCACGGCCACTGTGCCAGAGCGCGCCGCGTTGGCGTCCAGCGGGCGGTGACTATGAGTCGTTCGTATCGATGGGTGCGTAATGCAATTTGGCTGGCTTTGGTGATCAGCCTGAGTGTCTTGGCGGGGGTGGCTTCGGCGCAGGATGGCAGTCTGCCGACGCCCGTGCCGGGGGCGGTTTCGCGGTCGGTCACATCGGATGAAGTGAACGCGATTGCGAAGCAGATGTATTGCCCGGTGTGCGAGAATGAGCCGTTGGATGCGTGCCGTACGGCCGCGTGCCAGCAGTGGCGGGCGCAGATTTCGCAGATGTTGAGCGAAGGCCAGACCGAGCAGCAGATCAAGCAGTATTTTGTGGATCGGTACGGGCTGCGCGTGCTGGCGCAGCCGCCCGCTGAAGGCAATTCACTGCTGTTGTGGGTGCTGCCGCTGGTGGCACTGGTGTTTGGCGGCGGCTATGTGTTCTTGTTGATGCGGCGGATGCGGGCGCGCGGTGTAGCCGCAGCCGCCAAGTCCGGCCCGACGAAGAGCGGTCGGGATGCGTATCTCGATCGGGTTGAGCAGGATTTGAAGAACTATTAGAATTGGCGCCTTGGGTGAATCAGCGCGTCAGGTTGCGCTGATTCACCAGCGGCGTTGATTCGCTGATGAGACCTCTATGAGCGAACTTCCAACTGAATCGACTGAACCTACTGAGACGGACGAGAACGCACCGGTCGGCGCTCGCCGCTATGTGATCTTTGGCATCGTGGTGGTCTTCATCGGCTTTCTGGCGTGGGGCCTGTTTACGCGCAACCAGACGCAGCCCACATCCGGCCCGGCCCCCGAGTTTTCGTTGAACTTGTATGACGGCTATCACGGCAATGCCGGGAAGTCGCCGATCAAGTTGTCGGAGTTGCGCGGCAAAGTGGTGCTGATCAACTTCTGGGCGTCGTGGTGCATTCCGTGTGCCGATGAAGCCGCCGACCTGGAAGCGGCGTATCAAATGTACAAAGATCGCGGCGTGGTATTTCTTGGTATCGATTGGCTGGATAATGAGGCCGATGCGCGCAACTATCTGAACAAGTTCGACATTACGTTTGCCAACGGCCCGGACTTGCAGACGAAGATCGGCCCGACCTACCGGCTGAGCGGCGTGCCGGAGACGTATGTGTTGGACAAGCAGGGCAATGTGCGCTTCACCAAGATCAGCCCGGTCGCCACGGCGGAACTGGCCAATTGGTTCGAGCAATTGCTGAAAGAATAATTTCCTAAAAAGAGTTAACCGTGCAAATCATCGCAATTCTCATCGGACTCGTGTTGTTGGCGGCCATTGCGTTTTACGTGAGCCGTCCCATCGTGCAACATCGACGCAGCAGCGCCGACACAACCGTGATGGCCACGCTGGAAGCGCAGCGCGATGCGGTCTATTCGCAAATCCGCGAACTGGACATGGATCATGCCACCGGCAAGATGAACGACGAAGACTATCATCAGTCCCGAACCGATCTGGTGGCGCAAGCGGCCAATCTGTTGAAGCAGATCGATGGCGTGTTATCTGCGCCGTCGGCTCCCGCCTCGATCGCGACTGCGACCTTACCGGCCAGTGACGATGTTGAGGCGCTTATCGCTGCACGCCGTAAGGCGTCCGTAAAGGCGACGCCTGCCCAATCGGGTGGCGATGATTTGGAGGCCGCGATCGCGGCGCGGCGCAAGAAAGCGGCGGCCCCGGTCGCCGATGATGCAGAAGCCCTGATCGCCGCCCGCCGCAAGCATCAACCGGCCGCATCTGCCACCGATGATGTGGAAACGGCCATCGCCGCCCGCCGCAAGTCGGCTGCGCCGACTGCGACCGCCTGCCCCACCTGCGGCAAGCCCATCACGCCCGATGACGTTTTTTGCTCGAAGTGCGGCACGCCGCTCAAGGCCGCCGCGCGCTGAAGCAGCTGTTATCATTCTGGAGGAGATTAACTTGTCTGTTCACTTGCCTGTCTTAGCTCAACTGCGACGAATGACCGCCGGTCGTTCGTCGTTCGTTTCCGTGGTTGTCATTGCGCTTTCGGCCGTGTTCCTGTCCGCGTGTTCGCTGGCCGCCCCCGCGCCGGTGGGCAATGCCAATTCCATGGGCACCGGCGCACAGGCACCGATGGCCCAACAGCAACCGGCGCAACCGCTGGAACTTCCCACCCGCCGACCGGCCGTGGCTGAAGGCGCGGCCCTGTATCAGCAGAAGTGCGTGCGTTGTCACGGCTCGCAGGGGCGCGGCGATGGCGAGATGGCCGCGCAGATTCAACAGCAGTTTGGCAAGCCGGTCTCCGACCTGACCTCCGACGTTTCCTCGCGCGCCAAGACGCCCGAATACTGGTATCAAATGGTGACCGGCGGCAACCTGCAAGCGGGCATGCCCGGTTTTTCAGGCTCACTGGATGTCAATCAGCGCTGGGATGTGATCGTGTATGCCTGGTCGCTGGCTGCGCCGCAAGCTCAGATTGCGCGCGGTCAGGACGTGTATGCCCGACAGTGCGTTCAATGCCACGGCTTAACCGGTCAGGGCGACGGCCCGGATGCCAAAGAAAAATTATCTGACTTGAGCCAGATGGCGTCATTTGCGAAAATCGAAGCCGGTAAACTCGATCAGGCTTTGTCCTCGACGCATATTCCATCGTTTGCGGGCACCACCAGCGAACTGGAGCGGCGCGCGGTGGTCGATTACATCCGCACGTTCGCTTATGATTTCGCGCCAGCCAGTGACTCAACGACGGCGGCCTCATCAACCCCGACTGCGCCCACAGCCCCGACGACGCCCAACACCACTGCGCCCGCGCCTGTGCCCGCCGGTGGCGGCATCACCGTGCAAGGCTATCTCGTCAACGGTACCAACGGCCAACCCGTGCCCGGCAATCTGCCGATTACGTTTTACGTTTTCCCCGGGGGTACCGGCCAGAACGCCATTACACAATCGCTGCAAACCGACGCGCAGGGCCGCTTTGTGGTGACCACGACGCAGGCTGCGCCCGGTGATCTGATCGCGGCGACGACGGAGTACAAGCAACTGAATTTCTTCAGCAGCCTGGAAGATTACGCGCCGCAAGTCACCGTGCCCATTACGGTGTATGAAAGCACCGCCGATGCCGCGCAAGTGTCGATTGCGACGCTGCACATCGTAGCCGCACCGGGTGCAACCGGCGGGCTGGATGTCAACGAGATTTACGTCTTATCCAATACCGGCGACAAAATCGTGGCCGGGTTTGGCCAGCCCGTGATGCGGCTGGGGCTGCCGTCCGCCGCGACGCAGGTCATGCCCGATACCAACATGCCGCCGGATGTGCTGGTGCAGACCGATGGCGGGCTGGATTACTACGATGCGATTCCGGTCGGGGATAATGGTGGGCAAATCGTTTTCCAATACACCATTCCCAACGGCCCGTTCAAACTCGATCGGCCTTTGCTGCAAAACGTGGCCTCGATCAACCTGTTGGTGCAGGGTGATCCGACGCAGCTCAGCGTCTCCGGCGGGCAATTGACGTCGGCGGGCACGCAGGATATGCAAGGCACAACGTATCAGCAGTTCCGTGCGTCGGGCCTGACGGCCGGGCAAACGCTGGCCCTGACGATCAGCGGGCCGGGCGGCGCGGGCTTGGATTGGCGCATTCTGGCGGGCATCGGTCTGGTCGTCGTCGGTGTGGTCGGCCTGTTCATCTGGCAGCGCGGCCGCAGCAAGGGCGCGACGGTCACTAGCAGCGAAGCCCAGCGCGAAGCGTTGATCGATCAGATCGCGGCGCTGGACGATGACTTCGCCACGGGCGCAATCGACGAAGTGAACTACAAGGCCAAGCGCGCCAAGTTGAAAGAGCGATTGTTGAAGTTGATGTAAATCCAGCCTGTTTCGTGGTGCGTGGGGCGTGAAGGTTGATTCACGAAACACGCACCACGCATCATGTTAAAGCGGTTGTCGATTGTGATTACGGCTAAAGCACTCACCAAACAATTCGGTCCGTTCCGCGCGCTGCGCGGCATCGATCTGGACATTAAGCCCGGCGAATTCGTGACGATCGTCGGGCCGAATGGCGCCGGGAAGACGACGCTGTTGCGCATCCTGGCGACGCTGAGCCGCCCCACCGACGGGCATGTCTCGATTGCTGGTCATGCCTTGCCCAAAGGCGCGGATGCGGCGCGACGGCAAATTGGTTTACTATCGCATCAACCGTTGTTGTATGGCGATTTGACGGCTGAGGAAAATCTGCGGTTCTTTGGGCGTATGTATGACGTGCCCAACCTCGAAGCGCGGATCGTGGAACAACTCGATCGGGTGGACCTGCTCGATCGGAAGGCCGATCGGGCGCGGACGTTTTCGCGCGGGATGCAACAGCGTTTAGCCATCGCGCGCGCGTTGTTGCATGATCCATCCGTAGTATTGTTGGACGAGCCGTTTACGGGGCTTGATCCGCATGCGTCTGATCGTCTGGAAGAATTGCTGCACACCTTGAACAACGGCCAGCGCAGCGTGGTGATGACGATTCACGATCTGGAACGCGGCTGGGCGATGTGCAATCGGGCGCTGGTGCTGGCGCGCGGCAAGATCGTGTATGAGGCGCGCACGACCGAAGTGGACGTGGCGACGTTCCGATCGGAATTTCGGCGGGTGACGCAATGAGCTACTTCCGCAAAGTGTGGGCCATCGTCCGCAAGGACTTGCTGGCCGAGATGCGCAGCCGCGAGATGATCAGCAGCATGGGCGCGTTCTCGGTGCTGGTGATTTTGTTGTTTGCCTTTGCCTTTGATTTGCGCGTGGCTAAGGCGGGCACGGTCGCGCCCGGCGCGTTGTGGTCGGTGATTGCGTTTGCGGGCATTCTGGGGCTGGGCCGCACGTTGAGCGCCGAGATCGATCGGGGCGTGTTTGATGCGTTGTTGCT
>JAGOBP010000161.1 GCA_017999195.1 Thermoflexales bacterium | reverse complement strand
CCGTAATCCGACGCAAATGCATCACATAGCGGCCGATGTTCGTCTGATCGCTCTGGAGTTTCTCCAGCTGCCCGCGCATCATGAACAAGCGCTTCTGCGCATCCATAGCCGTAGTGTACGCGCCCTGTAAATCGGCGCGCGGGACGGTGTCCAGCGCCACTTCCATTTGCTTAAGATGACCGGCCGCCTGCGCATTACGCTGTGCCAACCGCTCAACCTCGGAGCTGGTCTGCTGGATCAGCACGTCAATTTCTTTGAGTTCTTTCTGGGCCTGCTCCAGTTCACCGCGCGCATCCTCCTCAAGTTGTTGAGTAGGCGATAGCGTCGGACTGGGCGTCGGCATTTTCTTGGGAGGGTTTGCCACGCGCGTTTCTCCTGCACACGAATTATTGAATGTCGTCTTTACCGGGTATGGTCTGCGTATCTTGCAAGCGCACCCAGCCGTGCCGTAGGGCATAAATTGCGGCCTGCGTGCGATCCTCAACGTCCAGCTTGCGGAGGATGGAAGTCATATGATTCTTGACCGTCTGATGACTGATGCCCAGCTTGTGCGCGATGAGTTTATTGCTCAAGCCGCGCGTAATGTACTGCACGATTTCCATCTCACGCGGCGACAACGGCATGAACGCTTCTTGCACTTCATCGCCGAAGATAGGCGCATAGCGCTCACTGGCTTTGATCACCCAGGGTGTCACTTCTTCTTCTTCCATGACCTTGTTACCCATCACATACTTGCCAGCCACGATGTCACGCACCGCTGACAAGATATGCTGGGGGCTGATGTCCTTGGAGAAGAAGCCGTGCGCACCGGCCCGCACCGCATGAAACAACTGCTCCTCGTCATCATAAGCAGTCAAGATCAGCGTGTACGTATCGGGTGCTTCGCGCCGCAACCGTTGCGCAACTTGCAAGCCATTAAGGCCAGGCAAATTGACATCGGTGATCACCACCTGCGGCTTGAGCTGCACGGCCAGCTGCAACGCCGTTTCCCCGTCGGGTGCTTCGCCCACCACCTCAATCCCGTCATCCAGCGACAAACTGTCCCGCAAGCCCTGACGGAAAATCTGGTGATCATCTACGATTAAAATCGTGATTTTGGTCACACGACACCTGTACCTGCCTGCCAATTTCGCACTGCGGCTAGTATATCATAAACCGCAGAGCCAAGACAAGCCTAGCGAACCGCATACACCGTAAGGTGATCCGGGCTGGCGGCCGCATCGCCGGCAAACACCGGCAAAAGACCGGGCCTTTGCACCAACTGCGGGTACCAGCCCGGAAAGGTCACCAAGTAGTGCGCGCCCTGCGTTTGCAGCCAGTTGAACAAGCGCGCTTCATCCCGAATGAACGGAATCACCTCCGGCGAGATCAGGCCAGCCAGATCCAGCAATGGGCGCCGCGCAAAGTATCCAATCGCACCGATATCATGCGCGGCGATGACGGCCTGTGGCGGCGTGTTCACGTCGAGCCATTTCGCAACCGCCACCATTTCAGCATCGATAATCGATACATCCAGCGCGTAAGTCACTGCGCCGATCGGCACATACCCGATCACAATCAGCACGATCGAGACCACCCACACCCGATCGAGCAGCCGCCCCCACCGGCCCGCGCGGCGCTCCATTAACCGAGCCACACCGGTTGCGCCATAGATCGCCAACACCGGAATAATCGGAATGAGATACCGCCCATGTTGATAATGCACCGGCAAACGCAAGGCGTAGACGCTGGTGTGAGCGGCGATCCAGATCAAGGGCAGCCACTTCGGCCAGTCAACGCGGCTAAAACTCAGCACGGGGCGTCGAATCAGCCAATAGAACAAGCCCGGCATTAGCAGGAACAGGCCCCCTGCCAGCGGCGCGATCAACAACTGGCCCACCGCCTCCAACCAGACCGGCACGCTGCTCAGCAAGACGGCATACTCACTTTGCTTGGCGTAAAACGTGTTGGGAAACAAGGTGCCGCCCGCCAGCCAGTTGAACCACAGCCCCGGCGACAGCGTGATCGCGGTGACAACCAATAACTGGAATACAGCCTTAAAACCGCCACGATCCGATCGGCTGAGCACCACCAACGCCGCGAGGCCGAGCAATATTAGGCCCTCTGGCCGAGTCAAAATCAACAGCCCTCCCCACCACCCGATCGACCAACCAGATGCTCCGGCCTGAACGCGATCAATCACTAACAAGGTCAGCGCGCAAAACAGCGCGGTTTCCATGCCTGAGGCAGCCGCCCAGATGAGATGCCAGTCCAGCACAACAATCAGACTGGACGCCCAGGCAACCGCCGGGCGTTGAGGAACCAATCGGGCCGCGAGGCGATACGCCAACCACGCCGTCACCGCCAAGCTGAGCACGCCTAATACATACGTCCACAGCAGCGGGTCAATCGGTAATCGATAACCGATGCTGATGAGCAACGTCCAAAGGGGAGCTGTTGATCCGGCGCTGGGTTGACCGGCAACGTAAGCCAACTGCCCAGTCTGAGCCCAGTTGCGCGCATAGGTCTGATGAATCCAGCCATCGTCGAGGGGAAAGCCGGTGTGCCCGCGGCTGGCCGCCACGCCCAAAAACAGGCCAACGGCCACGAGCGCCAGGGCACTTAATACAAGCAACCGGGAAGTCAGTTTAGGCATGGATCTAGATGGAGATGGCCGTAAGCAAGACAGAGTGACTGCCAACCGGTAGCCACTCTGTCTTGTGTCATTTCTGTTTCGTGTTACTTGCGCACCAACGGCGTGTACACACGATACGGATACGGATCAACGATCAGTGTAGCGTCATTGAATGGCCCTTGTCGGCCGTCTCGATCAATCATCGCGACCCGCCAGTAATAGCTGCCCGTGGCAAGTTTGTTGGTCGGAATGAAGTTGACATTGTTCGTGTAGGCATCCACGGCCAGACTGGTGAATTGCGGATTTGTCGCCACCTGCAAACGATACGAGGCCGCGCCTGAGACCATTTCCCATTCAAACTCCGGGTAATCACCGGCACGTCCGCCAGACAACGGTGCAATCAAGGTTGGGGCTGGATATTGCTTTGTAAAGGTATAGATCTGCGTGTACGGACCATCATTGCGGCTGGCGTCTCGCACCGCAATCCGCCAATAGAAGGTGCCGTCAGGATAGGTGCGGTTGGGCGTCCAGGTAGTTGTGTCCAGATCGACGTCTTCAAACGGACTACCAAAACCCGTGGGCGACGTGGCAATCTGTAACCGATAATAGGGTGCCCCCCACGTGGGGCGTACCGTCGGTGTTAACACGGCCGCCCATTTGAAAGTCGGCGGCAAACTGACCGTCGCGCCCGGTACGGGCTGTGTAATGACCACTTGCGGCAGCGTGATCGCCAGCGTCGTAGACACCGACCACGCGCTGGCATAGTACCCGCCCGTGTGATTTTCTTGCCGCACTCGCCAGTAGTAGGTGCCCGGAGTCAGCGGATACTCAGGGGTAAAAGCATCATGATTGGAGGTACGGTCGTAGACATTGCCGGAAAAATCAGGGTTCTGCGACCACTGCAACCGATAGGTCGCTGCGCCTTCCACGTCATCCCAACGGAAGGTGGGCGTGGAGTAGTTGCCTTCTGTCCGCAAGTTCTCTGGAACAAAACCAGACCGAACCAATACGTGCGCCTCGCTGGGCGGACTATAAGATTCGATAGTCGGGCACGTAGGAACCAATGAAGGATTGGTAAAATGGCGCACAGTATACCGCCAGAACAGCGTGTTATCCTCCACAACTCGGTTGGGGGTAAATACATGCTGAAAAACGTCCACGAAGTTATTGCAGCCTTCACATGTAAATAGCTGCTCCCAGAACAGGTTGCTGAAGGCCGGGTCGCGATAGATCTGCAAGCGTGTGCCTCGCAACCAATCGATGTTGCCCGCCTCGGCATAGATAAACGGCATCACGGACATAGGCGCGCCGGCACCGTCAGAGTTATCTGACGGAAGCGAAAGCGACAGCCGATCGCTGATCGATTTTACTTCGGTAAAGACAGAGACATTTTGACCATTGTCAGGCACCGTGTCCGCAGCAGCCGTGGCAGAGTTGGACTTGGCACTGAACAAAGCCGGCGAAAGGACAAAGGGATTAAAGCCCGCATCACCGATAGCCGTCTTCGGCAACTTCAACTCTGCGTACCGAATAGTTGGGCTATACGTGAATCCGCCGCCAACTTGCAATGGATCGAGCAAATCTTTTACTTCGGGATCCCAAGCGCCATTGACGGTATCCCACCGATACAGTGCAATTGACTTGGGCGGCGCTGTGATGAACTGTGTGCCAGAATAGACCATATAGACGGCATATTCAGGTCGGTAATAATTCACAGTGGTGATCACCGGGCGATTCGACGGAGCAACAGAAGCGCCACTATCATTTGTCTGATCCCCGTCCAAGTACAAACCGTACACGATTGTACCGGTTACGCTGGGGCTTAAATTAAAGCCAACGTACCAATAGTCTCGGTCTTGCGCCGCATACAACGTAGTCAGATCTGTTGCTGTGTCCGTTACGGGGCTGGACGCAAGCAGCGTGTTGGGCGTACTGGGTATAGGGTACGGCGCACAGACCGGCCATGAACCTACCCAGCGAGTTTGGAGCGTCGCAATCAAGCGTCGAACTGTGCTCCACACGCCGACGGGCGCGTTGGTTTGATCGAGTCCGCGTACCCGCCAGAAGTATGTGCCTTTGGGCAGGCGAATCGTCGGAGTGTGATGGGTATAGGCTGTACGCGTGTAGTAGGCGCTGGCGGTGAAGTCGATATTCGGGCTAATCTCAAATTCATAATGATGCGCGCCCGTCAACGGTAGCCATTCAAATGACGGTAATGTATCCATCGTCTTTTCGTTAAACGGCGGATGTAGCAACACGGGCGCACTGGTATTGGTGGGTGCCCCTAATCGCGACGTGTCAAACCGAACCGCCCACGGTTGATTAGTAGCCGAATTCGTCAGAATGGTGCCTGAAGCAAGGTAAGGAGTCACGCGCCAGTAATACGTGATTGTATTAGTCGGCGTGAACGGGACGGTCTCATCCGGCGTGGCGCTCAGGTTTTGAGTCTGGTATGTCCAATCGACCGTAAAGAAATTGACATCCTGGCTCACTTCCAGCTTGTAGTAATCGGCTTCTACATGCTCCGGCAGTCCCACTGGTGAGTCAGGCTTCGGGCCGGGAACGTAGGTTCTGGACCAGTACAAAGTAGGAATGCTCAAAGCATAGTCGTGCGAAGTAGGAATGCTGTAAGTTCCCGTATAGTTACCAGATGCGATTGAGGGCGGCACGTAATAGTAGCGCGGGTAAATGTTTTCGACCAGCGCTGTGTCAATCCGCGGACGATAGCTGATCGAGTTACTGGCCTTGCCAGGATTCCCGTTTCCATCGTATGGTCGCACGCGCAAATACAGCGTCGTATTCCATTCATTCGCCGGAAATTCATTGCGCCAATACCAGGTATTGGGGGTAGTTGCCGACCACTGAAGCGTTCCAAAGCCAGGATCGAAGCTGCCCTCAACAATATAGTATGCCGCCTCGCGCACGGGAGTCCACGAGAATGACTGAACGTTGATGGCCTCATTATTGCGGGGCGTCAGGATCACAAGGTTGGGCTGCACGCCCAAATAGGGCCACTGTTTCTTAAACGTCCAAACCGCGCTGTCTTGTCCCAAATAGCCGTTGCCATAGTACGCCCGCACCTTCCAATAATAATTGACATCATTCGGCAGCGAATTAGGCGGCGTATAAGTCGTTTGATTGACCTGGATCTGCGTCAAATTGGTCTGAAAAGTCGAATCGGTGCTGTAGTAAAGCAAATAGGCATACGCGCCCTTGACCGCTGTCCACTTAAACTGCGGCGTATAGACCGGCAGCGAGTTGTTGGCAGGTTCCAACAACGTTGTCACGCGCGTATAGTTGACAAACAAGGACCGCGCTTCACTCGTCTGCCCATCACGACCCGCCGGATCCTGCGGCAACACGCACCAATAGTAATTGGCGTTCGCCAGCCGGACATTGGGCGTGAAGTGGGTATACATCGTCGAATAGGTGATCAACGGCGACTGGCAGTCAAAATCATTGTCGATCTTGATCACATATAGCGCGGCACCGACGACTGGCGACCAGGAAAAAATGGGGTCTTCAAAAAACTCAATGGTCGCGCCTGCCGCGGGTGTCTGCAACACCGGCGCGTTATTCTTGGCCCAACTGCGCGAGAAGGTCCACGGCATGGCGGGCCAATCGCCCACGCCCGTTGGCGACGCTTCAACCCGCACGCGCCAATACCAGGTCGTATCCCGCAGCCAGCCCAGATCCGCGGCCAGATACTTGACATGCGACAAATTAATATCGCGCGCCACCGTATTGAATCCAATCTGATCGGAAATCTGCAGGCGATAGACCGTGGCACCTTCCACCGGCTGCCATTCGAAATACGGAATCGCCACCGGCGGATGATTCGCCACCGTCACTTCCAGCGCCGTCGTGGGATAAACCGGCGTTACCAACATGCCGCCGGAATAAGGCCGGGCTTGCGACCCGATCGGTCCCAGCAACACCAACACCGCAAAAACCAGGGCTAAAATCCATAGCCTGCGAGCCACTAACTGCATCATGGTCTTCATCGCGCCTGCTCCTTCACTATGCAAGTTCCCCCCGCGATGGTTGTCAGTATAGGCGAAGCAAAACCCAAAGTCAACAGACAGGTCATTAAGGCGGTGAGATCTCGAGCAGGCGACTGTCACCCCAACTGGCCGCCAGCCGCAGCCCGGTTGCCGCTTCGGGTTGTGCGTACAATTCCGCCAGCGCCGCCGGCCGATTCGCGTCCAGCACGACCCAGCGCACGCCAAATTGCCGCGCCGCCGCCAGCAGCATCGCTTCATCGCCATTCGGGATCACAATCGCTCGCAGCCCAGTGTGATACGTAAACAACGGCGGATTGTTCACCATCACGATCGGATCAACCACACCCCGAGCGAGCAACGCACGCTCGATCGCACCGTACGCCCCATCGGTTTGATTCCAGACCGGATCATTCAGATTCGCACCGATAACGCGCCCGCGATATACGAACCAACTCAAACCAATCGCCAGGCCGATCGACGCAATGGTAAACACCGCACGCGCAGGCCTAAGCCGCCACGTTCGTCGGCGCGCCGCAATCCAACCGATGAGCGCATCCAACCCGATCGGGGCGACCGCGTAGAAGAACGGCAAAAGCGCGCCCGCCGAGTGGAACAGCCCGCCGCGATCGCCCGCAAACGTGAAGACCATCGTCATGACGAAGAATAATGCACCCAAATAGATCAAGGCACTGCGGATAAGCGCGTGTCGTCGAGATTGCCACAAGCCGATCGTGATGGGCAGCACCATAAAAATCAGCCCATTCTCCGCGATCAGATGCACCACGCCCGAAGCCCCACCACTGATCTTCATCAGCAGCACTTGATCCAAACCGCAACTCAACAGGTGATTGACATCGAAGCGAACGCCGTAAGTGAACAGTTCATCGTAGTTGCACAGCCACGCCGCCTGCGCGCCCGCGCTTGAGAGCGGCGCACCGATCACGCTGAGGTTACGCAGAAACCACGGCGTCATGATCAGCAGATACCCCAGCAAAATCAGGCCAATCTGACGGACGACCTGCCGAGTGCCGAGTGACGAGTGCCGTGTAAAGTTGAATGCCCCCAGCACAATTGGAAGCAGCAACAAGAAGCCATCGGCCCGGCTTAAGTGTGCCAGCCCAACACATGCGCCTGTCGCCAATGCAACAATCGTTTCCCGGCTACTTGTTTCCCGATTTCCTTGTCTACTTCCCAGCCACAGCGCCAAGGCCCCAAACACCGCAAAGGGCGTAAAACTTTCCGGCACACCCCAGTAAGGCACATAAAACGCCGAAAAGATCGTCAACAGTGCGGCCAGCCACGCGTGTCGCCGATTGGCCGAGAGTTGCCAAGCCGCCGCATAGGCGATCACTGGCAACAACGCCGATAGCAACACAAACGGCACTTGCGCCGCGCGATAATTTACGCCGAACACTAACTGGCTGGCCGCCACCAACATCGACGGGAGCGGCATCCAGTACAAATGGCTGGGCTGTGGCACAGCCTGAGGTTGATCGAGGG
>JAGOBP010000160.1 GCA_017999195.1 Thermoflexales bacterium | reverse complement strand
AGACGAACTATTGACCACGGTCGGCGAGGCGGGCCGCCACTTGTCCGAAATCGAAGCGAGTGAAGGCGCTGCCGGCAACATCTCGATCTACATTGGCTGGCCCATCGATGTGCGCCGCCGCTTCCCCCTGGTCGAATCGATCGAACTGCCCGAAGCCGCGCCCGAACTGGCGGGCGGCACGTTCATCGTTACCGGCTCAGGCCGCCGTCTGCGCGAGATCATTGCTGATCCCGCCGCGAATTTGGCCTGTGTCGTGGTCGATGAGGGCGGGAAAACCGGTCGGTTGTACACCTCGCCGCGCAAGTTGTTCACGCGCTTGACGAGCGAGTTTAATTCGCATTTGGCCGTGCATCACGATCAGGTCGTTCGATCGGGCACGAATTTCCACGCAGTCGTTCACGCGCAGCCGCGCCATTTGACGTATCTTAGCCACATTCCGCGTTATCAATACGAGCCGTATCTCAATCGACATCTACTGCGCTGGCAGCCGGAATTGATCGTGAATCTGCCCGAAGGGATTGGGCTGGTCCCCTTCCTGGTGCCCGGCTCGGCCGAGTTGATGGCGGCGACGCTCGAATCGCTGCGCCAGCATCGCATTGTGATCTGGGGCAAGCACGGCGTCATGGCCCGATCGGACATCTCGGCGAAACGAGCCGCCGATCGCATCGAGTATGCGGAGACCGCCGCGCGTTATGAATACATGAACCTGGTCAATCACGAGCAGGGCGAAGGCTTGAGCGTGGACGAGATTCGCGCGATTGCGAAGTTGTGGAATATTGAGCAAAGCATTTTCTAGTGGTGTCATTGCGAGCCGCGCTGCGGCGAAGCAATCTCCGCGATGATCAGCCCGAGATTGCTTCGGCGGCGTATCGCCGCCTCGCAATGACGTTCGTTGAGGCAAACCATGAGCACTCATCCAAGTGATACCCATATTCAAGACGCCTATCGATTAGCCAAAGAACGCTACGCGCAGATGGGCGTAGACACCGATCGCGCGATCGACACCCTCTCGGCCGTGGCGCTGAGTCTGCATTGCTGGCAGGGCGATGACGTGGGCGGCTTCGAGAACGCGGGCGAGTTGACGGGCGGCATCGCGGCCACGGGCAATTATCCCGGCAAGGCGCGCACTGCGACTGAACTACGCCGCGACCTCGACAAGGTCTATAGTTTGCTGCCGGGTCAGCATCGCTTGAATTTGCACGCGTTTTATGCCGAAACCGGCGGGCGCAAAGTTGATCGCAATGAATTGCAGCCCGAACATTTTGCCAATTGGCTGGATTGGGCCAAGGCCAACAATCACGGTTTAGATTTCAATCCAACCTGTTTCTCGCATCCCAAAGCGGCGAGTGGTTTTACACTGGCGAGTTATGATGAAGGCATTCGCAACTTTTGGATCGAGCATTGTGTAGCCTCGCGCAACATCGGCGCGCACTTCGGGTGCGAACTGGGCAACACCTGTGTGACCAACATTTGGATTCCCGACGGCTACAAAGACACGCCCGTTGATCGGTTGAAGCCGCGCGAACTGTTGAAAGACTCGCTGGACAAAGTCTTTGCGGAGAGGATCGATCCGCGCTTCAACCTCGATTCGATCGAAGGCAAGTTGTTTGGCCTGGGCGTGGAAAGCTACACCGTCGGCTCGCACGAATTCTATCTGGGCTATGCGGCGACGCATCAAACCTTGCTGACGCTGGACGCGGGCCACTATCATCCGACTGAATCGATCGCCGACAAGATTTCGGCGGCGCTGTTGTTTGTGCCGGAGATTTTGCTGCATGTCAGCCGCGGTGTGCGCTGGGATAGCGATCATGTGGTGATCCTCGATGACGCGCTGCAAGGCATCGCGCAGGAGATCGTGCGTGGCGGCTTCTTGCCGCGGGTACACATCGGGCTGGACTATTTCGATGCGAGTATCAATCGGGTGGCGGCGTGGACGATCGGGGCGCGGAATACCCTCCGCGCGCTGTTGATGGCGCTGGTTGAACCGATCGAGAAGCTGCGCGTGATCGAACAAGCGGGTGATTTCACTCAACGGCTGGCGTTGTTGGAAGAACTCAAAGGTCTGCCGTTTGGCGCAGTGTGGGACTATCACTGCTTGAAACACGGCGTGCCGGTGGGCATGCAGTATATGGACGAAATCAAAGCCTACGAGCGACAAGAGCTGGCGCAACGCGGGTAGATGGTAGGGGCGAAGCATTCGCTAGGCGTGCGTTTTTGATCAGGCTGGTGGACTGCGAATGCTTCGCCCTTAAAACACGAGTATTCAACTAGGAGAAAGAGCATGAATGGTTGGGCTGGAAAAATACTGGATATCGATCTGACCAGCGGCGCGATCAAGACGTATCCGCTGGATGAAAAAATCGCGCAGCAGTTCATCGGCGGACGCGGCCTGGGCGCGCGGCTGCTGTGGGATGAAGTGGGACCAGATGTCGATGCGCTGTCACCGCAGAACGTATTGATCTTTACGAACGGGCCACTGACGGCGACGGGTTATCAGACGAGCAATCGGTTCTCGGTCAGCACGAAAAGCCCGCTGACCGGTACCGTGCTCGATGCGAACTCCGGCGGCTTCTGGGGCATGCAATTCAAGAAGGCCGGTTATGATGCGCTGATCGTGCGCGGCCGCGCCGAGAAGCCAGTGTACATCGAGATCAAATCGGCTGAGGTCGTAATCAAAGATGCGGCGCAGGTGTGGGGCAAGCGCGTCATGGAAACGACCAAGGAGCTGGGCCAGAACGACAACAAGCGCAACGTCTTGTGCATCGGTCCGGCGGGCGAGAACCTTAGCCGCATTGCGGCGATTATGAATGACGGCCAACGCAGCCTAGCGCGCGGCGGCCCCGGCGCGGTAATGGGCAGCAAGAACCTGAAGGCCATCGTGGTGGAAGGCAAGACGCGGCCCGACATCGTGGATGCCAATCAATTCAAGTTCATGTTGTATGAGACGCGCAAGTTGCTGCGCGCCAGCCCGTTGACCAGCCAAGCGTTGCCGGAATTTGGCACGGTCGTGATGATGAACGTCGTCAACAACATCGGCGCATTGCCGACGCGCAATCATCAGCAAGCGCAGTTCGAAGATGCGGAGATGATCTCCGGCGAAGAACTGACCGAAAAATATCTGGTGAAAAATGCGGCGTGCTGGGCGTGTCCGATCGGGTGTACGCGCATCAGCAAGACCGATAAAGTTGAAGGCGAAGGGCCGGAGTTCGAGACGACGTGGGCCTTCGGCGCGCAGTGCGGTATCAACGATTTGCCGGCGATTATCGAGGCGAATGCGATCTGCAACGATCTGGGTATGGATACGATCTCGGCTGGATCGACGATCGCGTGCGCGATGGAACTGACCGAGAAAGGCAAACTCGATTCTGATTTGCGCTTTGGTCGCGCCGACCTGCTGGCCTCGACGTTGGAAGACATGGGCTATCGACGCGGGCTGGGCAATGAATTGACCGATGGCAGCCTGCGTTTCGCCACGAAATACGGCCTGCCCGAACTGTCGATGAGCGCGAAGGGCATGGAAATGCCCGCGTATGATCCGCGCGGCATGCAGGGGCAGGGCTTGTTGTATGCCACGTCCAATCGGGGCGCGTGCCATATGCGCGGGAACATGCTTGGCCTTGAAGTGCTGGGTCTGCCCAAGTTGATCGATCGCTTCCAGGTACAGGGCAAATCGAGTTACGTGATTTTGCACCAGAATGCTTCCGCCATGATCGATTCGCTGGTTATCTGCAAGTTCACCAACATGGGCGTGGCGGAGGAATACTTTGCGCGCGTGTTGACGGCGGTGACGGGCCTGAAGTATTCGACCAACGATCTGATCAAGACGGGTGAGCGCGTCTGGAATCTGGAACGCCTGTATAATCTGCGCGAAGGCTTTACGCGCAAAGAGGACACGCTGCCGCCGCGCTTGTTGAATGAGGCCGTGCCCGACGGGCCGAGCAAGGGCTGGGTGAATAAGTTGGAACCGATGTTGAACGAGTATTATCGGGCGCGCGGCTGGGATGATCAGGGTGTGCCTAAAGCGAAGAAACTGGCCGAGTTGGGACTGGCTGAATTGATGGAGATGGCGCGATGATTGACGAACGAATTTACCAACAATTTGCCGAAGTCGGCCGCGATCTGTATGAGCACACGATGATCAGTTCGCACGGTGGCAACCTGAGCATGCGACTGGGCGACCGCGTGATCATCAAGCGGCGCGGCGCGCAGTTGGGGCGCTTGAAGCCGCATGATCTGGTTGAGACGCAGATCGAGAAGAACGACAGCGGCGTGACGCTGGCCTCGACCGAACTGCTGGCCCATCGCACGATCTACATGAAAACGCCCGCGCTGGCGATCTGTCACTGTCACCCGCGCACGGCCATTGCGCTGTCGCTCTCGCGCGATGAGATCGTGCCCATCGACAACGAGGCGTCGTATCTGTTGAAGAAGATTCCCGTTGTTTGGGAAGAGTTCGCATCGGGCACGCTAGAAATGGCGAACAGCCTCGCGGCGGCCTTGCAGCAGTACAAGGTCGTGATGCTGCGCGGCCACGGCAGTTTTGCGATCGGGCAGACGCTGGACGAGGCGTTCTTCTGGTCGTCGACGCTGGAAGAAGCGTGTGATATTATCCTCCGCGCGAAGACCATCAACGAGCCGTTCATCGAATATCGCGGGATGAGCGAAGGGTATACGAAGTGGTAAGTGAATAATGAGTAACGAGTAATGAGTAAAGAATGCAGTTACTCGTTACTTGTTACTCGTTAGAGGTGGGTCATGACAATCAAGGCGCAGCTCTTTATCACCTGCCTGGCCGAACAGTTCTTCTCGCCGATGTTGAAAGACATGGTGACGGTGCTGGAACGGCTGGGTGTGCAGTGCGAGTTTCCCGAGGCGCAGACGTGCTGCGGCCAGCCGATGTTCAACAGCGGCTTTCAGTCGCAGGCACGCGATCTGGCGCGCAAGTGGATCGATGTCTTCGACCGCACCGATGGCTACATCATTTCGCCGTCGGGGTCGTGCGTGGATATGGTGCATCATCATTATCTCGAACTGTTTCCCGCAGGTACAGCCGATCACGAACGAGCCAAATCGGTTGCCTCGCGCACGTTTGAATTCACTCAGTTTCTGGTCGATGAGTTGAAGATCACCGACGTGGGCGCGGCCTTTTCGCACAAGGTCACGTATCACGCGTCGTGTCACTTGCTGCGCGGCTTGCGCGGTCGCACTCAGCCGAAGGACTTGTTGCAAGGCGTGAAGGGGCTGGAACTTGTGCCGCTGACCGAAGAAGAAACGTGCTGTGGTTTCGGCGGCGTCTTCAGCGTGATTTATCCCGAAGTCTCGCAATCGATGATGGAAGCCAAAGTGCGCCACATCGAAGCGAGCGGCGCAGACACCATCGTCGCGTGCGATGCGGGCTGCCTAATGAACATCGCGGGCGGCTTGAAAAAGGTGAATTCGCCGGTGAAGGCGATGCACTTGATTGAGATACTTGCAAGACAACAGTGACGAGTAACGAGTGACGAGTGAAAAGCCGTTGTTCACTCGTCACTCATCACTCATCACTCGTCATGACATTCAAGGTTGGACTCATGTCCCATACTCCCACCCACATCGACTTTCGCGCCAACGTACAGCACGTCCCGCCGCAGATGCCGCCCTCCGTGCAGAAGGCCACGACGAAGTTTCTGGGCAATCGCGCCGGGCTGGTTGATTTGTACGGCCAGGATAATTGGCAGGTGCTGCGGCAGGCGGGGCACGACATTCGCTTGCAGGCGATCAATCATCTCGATCATTACCTCGTTCAACTCGAAGAGCAGGTGACACGAGCAGGGGGACACGTCCATTGGGCGCGCGATGCCGCCGAAGCCCGATCGATCATGCTGTCGATTGCGCGCGAGCACAATGTCCAGCGCGTGGTCAAAGCCAAGAGCATGGCGACCGAGGAGATCGATCTCAACCACGCGTTTGAAGAAGCGGGCATTCACGCGCTGGAAACCGACCTCGGCGAATACATCGTGCAATTAGCAGGCGAGATGCCATCGCACATCATCGTGCCCGCCGTGCATCTGACCAAAGAAGGCATCGCTGATCTATTCCGCGAGAAACTGGGCATCGATGCGCCCGCTGACCCGACCGCGCTGGCGGCGATTGCGCGAACCAAGCTGCGCGAGGCATTCCTCGCGGCGGATATGGGCATCTCCGGCGCGAACTTCATGGTGGCGGAAACCGGCACCATCGTGCTGGTGACAAACGAGGGCAATGGTCGCATGTGCACGACGCTGCCGCCTTTGCATGTCGCGATTGCGGGCATTGATAAAGTCGTGCCCGATATGCAAAGCCTGAGTGTGGTGCTGAAGTTGTTGGCGCGCAGCGCGACCGGTCAGAAGATTTCGACGTACACCTCGTTTATTCGCGGCCCGCGCCAGGCCGATGGCGAGAACGGCCCGCAAGAATTCCACTTGATTTTGCTGGACAACGGCCGCACGCGCATCTTGCAGGACGAAGTCACCCGTGAGACGATGTTGTGCATTCGGTGCGGCGCGTGCTTGAATGTGTGTCCCGTTTACAATCACGTGGGCGGGCACGCCTATGGCTGGGTGTACTCCGGCCCGATCGGTTCGATCTTGTCCCCGCAGTTACTGGGCACGTCCGTTGCGGCGGATTTGCCGTTTGCCTCCTCTTTGTGTGGCGCGTGCGGCGATGTGTGTCCGGTGAAGATTCCCATTCCGAAGATTTTGTTGCATTTGCGCCATCGCGTGGTTGAAGGTGATCAGGTTGAAGCGGCGACGGTTCCGGCGGAGGTTCAAGCCGGCATGACGGCAGGCGCCATGGCTTATGGGACGCCGTGGCTATATCAACTGGGGACGCTATTGCTGCCACTGGTGCAGAAGCCATTTCAGCGCGGCGAGTGGCTGCCCAAGTTGCCGCCGCCGATCGATCGCTGGACGAAGGTGCGACCGTTCCCGGCGTTTGGGGCGGATTTCCGCGCGTGGTGGAATAAACGAACGGGCAAGCCATTGACGCCGAAGTGGATGAAGCAGGCGGCCCTCATCGCGATTACGATCGAGGTGGTATTGGCATTGGCCTGGCTGTTGACGCGCAAACATGAGGCGAAGAAATGACGATGAATACGGCGCGTGAAGAAATGTTGGGCAAGGTCCGATCGGCGTTGAAACGCACGGTGGATTCTGACGTGGCGGCGATTCCGACGACGGCGCGAGTCGAGCCCCGCAGGGCAGGGGACAGCGAGGCGGAGTTAAGCGCGTTCTTTGGCGAAGTTGAGAAGTTGGGCGGTAAGACAAGGCGGATTACGGAACTAGCGGATTTACATGAAGCGCTGAAAGAGTTGGTGAAGGCTGAGGAAGTTAAGAAGGCGACGGTGTGGCAGACGGCGGAGTTGAAGGCGTGGGGCGTTGAAGATGCGCTGAGATCATTCGGGGTTGAGATTGTTTCGCCGTACGCGCCCAATCGCGAAGTGGCTGAATGCGAATTGGGCATCACGGGCGCGGATTTTGCCTTGCCAGAGACCGGGACGTTGGGGCTGAGATCAACCATCGAGCAGCCGCGAACCGTGTCGTTGTTGCCACGCGTGCATCTGTCGCTCATTCAGAAATCGTGCCTGCGCGTGGATCTTCAACCCATATTCGAGGAAGCGAAATACGACGACTACTTGGTCTTTGTCACCGGCCCCAGTCGCACAGCCGACATCGAATTGACGGTGACGGTGGGTGTGCATGGACCAAAAACGCTGTACGTTTGGTCTGTGCCGTAAAACACAAAATTTGGGCAATATGTCTAAAAACTGCCTCTTGACAGCGAGGCAGTTTTTTTATAAAATCCCTGACAGCGCTGTCGTCATCGATAACGACAGGGTTGTCAGTAAAGTTTATTAACTCCTTTAGAATCTTCTCCATTATCTTTTAGGCAGTTTGCACCACAGACTAGCACGTCGCATTTTAGGCAAGCAGGACATTTTAGGCTGGCGATGGAAATGCACGTCACTCTTCAAGATGTAGCTAAATTAGCCGGCGTTTCACCCAAGACCGTGTCGCGCGTGGTGAACAATCAGGGCGAGCTCAGCGCGGCGACGCGTGAACGGGTTCAGGCCGCCATCGAGCAGTTGGGTTATCGGCCCAATATC
>JAGOBP010000159.1 GCA_017999195.1 Thermoflexales bacterium | reverse complement strand
ACGTAAACGAAATCACCGCCAAAATTGATGCGGCGTATCAAGAGCTATTTAACCTGCGCTTTCAGTGGGCGTCCGGCCAGCTGGAAGATCACAATCGGATGACCGTGCTGCGCCGCGACATCGCCCGGATGAAGACCGTCCTGCGCGAGCGCGAACTGGCTGCGCTGGCCGCGGGCCAGGCGTAAGGAGCTGCAAAATGAGAGAACAACGCAAGCGTCTCGTCGGTCGTGTGACCAGCGATAAGATGCAAAAGACGGTCGTTGTTACGGTGGAGTCGCTGAAGCGCCATCCGCTGTACAACAAAGTCGTGCGCCGCACGACGCGCTACAAGGCGCACAATCCGAACGATGAAGCCAAGGCCGGCGATGTGGTGCAGATCGTCGAAGCGCAGCCCATGAGCCGCGAGAAGCGCTGGGCGGTTGAGAAGATCATCACCAAGGCGGAGGCGTAGCCATGATTCAGCAAGAGACACGCCTGACGGTGGCCGATAATACCGGCGCCAAAGAACTGTTGTGCATTCATATCCTGGGTGGTTCCACCCGGCGCTATGGCTATGTGGGCGACATCATCGTGGCTTCGGTCAAGAAGGCCGCCCCCAATGCCGCAGTGAAGAAGGGCGATGTGGTCAAGGCCGTCATCGTCCGCACGGCAAAAGAGTACGATCGGCCGGATGGCAGTCACATTCGGTTCGACGACAACGCCGCCGTGATCATTGATCCTGAAACGCTGAATCCCAAGGGCACGCGCATTTTCGGGCCTGTGGCGCGTGAACTGCGCGACAAGGGCTTCATGAAGATTGTTTCACTGGCACCAGAGACGCTGTAGCCCCCGGCTTAACAGCAGCTACAGGAGCATACGAGATGGCGAAGATTAAGAAGGGCGATACGGTGATGGTCATCACCGGCGAAAGCAAAGGCGTGCGCGGCGCGGTGCAGAGCATCGATGGCAAGTCCATGCGGTTGGTCGTCGCGGGCGCGAACATCATCAAGAAGCACCAGAAGCCGGTGCAGGCCGGGCGCGGCAAGACCCAGGCAGGGATCATCGAATTTGAGGCGCCCATCAGCCTGTCCAACGTCATGCTGGTGTGCCCCAAATGCAACGAGCCGACCCGCGTCGGAATGCGGGCTGATGGCGACGTCAAAGTCCGCGTGTGCAAGAATTGCGGCTCGGATATTGCCTAGCATCAAGCGCATGCGCTAGACGCACCGCCGGTCAGATTAGCCCGATACGCAGTTGCGCCTTAGCGGCTTAGCAATAGAACAACGGAGTAGTGACATGCCGAATTTGCAGCAGCGATATAAAGAAGAAATCGTTCCGACCCTGATGAAAGACTTCAGCTACACCACGGTGATGCAAGTGCCGCGGCTCAGCAAGATCGTCGTCAACATCGGCGCGGGCATTGCCCTGGATAACCCTAAGGTGTTGGACGGGGCGGTGGCTGACCTGCAACTGATCACCGGTCAGAAGCCCGTGTTGACCAAAGCGCGCAAGTCGATCGCCAACTTCAAGTTGCGCGAAGGCCGACAGATCGGCGTGAAGGTGACCCTGCGCGGTGCGCGGATGTGGGCCTTCCTCGATCGGTTGTGCAACCTGGCGTTGCCCCGTATCCGCGACTTCCGCGGGATTCCCGACGATTGCTTCGACGGGCGCGGAAACTATACGCTGGGTCTGCGCGAGCAGTTGGTTTTCCCGGAAATTCAGTACGACAAGATTGATATGCTGCGCGGCATGGAGATCACGATCGTGACGACCTCCCGGACCGATGCCGAAGGCCGCCGCTTGCTGGAACTCGTCGGGATGCCTTTCAGGAGCAACTAACGCATGGCGAAGAAATCGATTGTCAACCGCGAGAGCAACCGTAAATATACCATCCGCGTGCGGAGCCGCTGCCGGCTCTGCGGTCGGCCGCGCGGCTACATGCGCCGCTTTGATATGTGCCGCATTTGTTTCCGCGAAGCGTCGTTGCAGGGCATGATCCCTGGCGTCGTGAAGTCGAGCTGGTAGGCGAGTGGTTCGGGCCTGTGGCCTGCACTTGCGGTGCAGTTCCCGTCTTTACCCGGATGTAGAGGAGTTTACGAATGAGCGTTACAGATCCGATCGGTGATATGCTGACCCGCGTGCGCAATGCGTCGATCATCGGCCACAGCCTGGTGGCGATGCCGAGCAGCCGCATCAAGGTGGCCATTGCCAACATCCTGAAAGAAGAAGGCTATATTCAGGACTTTGAAGTGACCCAAGAAGAAGGCCGTCCGCAAGCCACGCTGCGGATGTGGCTGAAGTATGTGGGTGATCGTCGTCACCGTGTGCCGGCGATTACGGGTGTCAAGCGCGTCAGCACGCCGGGCTGCCGTGTCTACTCGCAAAAGGGTGATGTGCCGTGGGTCCTGTCGGGCATGGGCATTGCCATCCTGTCGACGCCCAAGGGCGTTATTACCGGTCAGCAGGCTCGTCGCTTAGGTGTTGGCGGCGAAGTATTGTGCCACGTGTGGTAGGCTGCACGGCCGCAGATTCTTACTTCGGAGGATTCGATGTCGCGCATTGGTAAGAAACCCGTGCTGCTTCCAGCCGGTGTCCAAGTGAAAATAAACGGGTCTGACGTTCACGTCAAAGGCCCGAAGGGCGAACTGACCCGATCGTTTGATCCGGCCATGACGATTGCGCAACAGGGCAATGAAGTCATTGTGTCGCGTCCCGACGACCAGCGCCAGAACCGGGCCTTGCATGGCCTGACCCGGGCGCTGCTCAACAATATGGTCGAGGGCGTTACGACTGGCTTTAAGAAGACCTTGATGGTCGATGGCGTGGGGTATCGCGCCGAGTTGGCCGGCAAGCGCTTGATGTTGTATCTGGGTTACTCACACCCGATCATGATCGAGCCGCCCGCCGGGATCACCATCGAAGCCGACCCCAAAGCCAAGACGATCACAATCGCTGGCATTGACAAAGAAAAAGTCGGCGAGATTTCGGCCGAGATCCGTTCGCTGCGTCCGCCTGAGCCGTACAAGGGCAAAGGTATTCGGTATTCGGATGAGGTTGTCCGGCGCAAGGCGGGCAAGGCCGGCAAGGTCGGCGGGTAAGTGAGGGTATTGATCCATGGCTAAATCACGTAATGCAGCACGTCTACATCGCCACAATCGCGTGCGCGGCCGTGTCAACGGCACGCCCGATCAGCCGCGGCTGAATGTCTTTCGCAGCCTGGCGAACATTTACGCGCAGATCATTGATGATACGCAAGGCTTCACGCTGGTGTCGGCTTCGACGATTGACGCCGAAGTGGCGACGCAAGTGGGCGGCCTGAAGGGTATCGATCGGGCCAAGTTGGTCGGCAAAGTGCTGGCCGACCGGGCCAAGGCGAAAGGTATCAAGCGCGTGGTGTTTGATCGCGGCGGTTACCGGTACATGGGCCAGATTAAGGCCTTGGCCGATGCCAGTCGCGAAAACGGGTTGGAGTTCTAGGAGCGTCCCATGGCAAAACGAAACGAAAAACGGGCTGATATTGAGCCGCGGGAAGAACTGGACGAGCGTGTCGTCAGCATTTCGCGCGTGGCTAAGGTTATCAAGGGTGGTCGCCGCTTCGCGTTCCGCGTAGTGGTCGTCGCCGGTGACAATCGAGGCAACGTGGGTGTGGGTGTTGGCAAGAGCCGCGGCGTGCCGGAAGCGATCCGCAAGGCCACCGAGCGCGCGCGCCGCGCGATGCATCCGGTGACCCTGTCGGGCACGACGATTCCGCACGAAGTGAACGTCAAGTTTGGCGGCGCCAAGATCATGCTGAAGCCGGCTTCGCCCGGTACCGGCGTTATCGCGGGTGGTGGTGTGCGTGCTGTGCTGGAAACCGCCGGTGTGCGCGACATCCTCACCAAGTCGCTGGGCAGCAGCAATCAGCTTAACATGATTCGGGCGACGTTGAAGGGTCTGGAAGAAATGAAGGACCCCGCGATGTTGGCGCGGGTGCGCGGCAAGAATCCCGAAGATATTGTACCGTTCTGGAGGCGTCGCAATGTCCAACAAGCCTGAAGTGACGGCCGTGGAAACAGGCGCGAAATTGCGCGTAACGCTCGTTAAAAGCCCGACGAAGTATTCGGAGCGCCACAAGCGCACGGTACGGGCCTTGGGCCTGCGTCGGATGCATCAAACGGTCGAGCATGTCGACGGGCCGGTGGCTCGCGGGATGATCGCCAAAGTGGCCTTTTTGGTCGCCGTCGAGGAAGTCAAATGAAACTGCATGATCTCAAACCAGCGGAAGGCGCGAAGACCAGTAAGAAGCGCGTCGGGCGCGGCCTCGGTTCGGGGCAGGGCACCTACGCAGGGCGCGGCAAGAAGGGCCAGCACGCTCGATCGGGCGGGACCAAGGCCCCGTACCATCAAGGCGGCAACTTGCCGCTCGTGCGCAAGCTGCCGTTCGCCCGTGGCGTCGGCTTCACCTCGCGCAACAAGGTGTACTATTCGCCCGTGAATCTGGGCGATTTGAACGAGTTTGCGGTCGGTACGGAAATCAATCCGATGGTGTTGACCGCTGCCGGGCTGATACATGATGCCGGTGAGCCGGTGGTGATTTTGGGTCACGGCGATCTGGACAAGGCGTTGAACGTCAAGACGCACCGCATCAGCGAGTCGGCGCGCCAGAAGATTGAAGCGGTCGGCGGCACGATCGAACTTCTGCCGCTGTAGTCGCCGTAGGGCGCGAACTCCTCAATCGGAGATAAACGATGATTCAAGCCGTTCGAAGTGCCTTTGCACTGCCTGACCTGCGGAAGAAGATCCTCTTCACGTTGCTGATTCTGGTGATTTACCGTGTCGCTTCGCACATCCCGGTGCCGGGTGTCGATCAGGCCGCGTTGGATAGCCTGTTCAATACTACGTCGGGTGTGGGCGCGCTGGCGAATGTCATCAATCTGTTGTCGGGCGGCGCGGTCTCTAACTTCTCGGTGTTGGCGATGGGGGTGTATCCCTACATCACCGCCCAGATTATTCTGCAACTGCTAGTGGGTGTGATTCCGGCCTTAGAGCGGATGATGAAGGAAGAAGGCTCGGCCGGTCGCAAGAAGATCGAGACCTATACGTACATTCTCACCGTCCCGATGGCGATGTTGTCGGGTATCGGTCAGGTGCGACTGTTCAGCACTCAGGGCGAGATTATCAAGAATTTTGGCTTTGGGGCTGAGCAGATTTTGCCGACGATGTCGGTCATTCTGACCATGACGGCCGGTACGTTCTTTGCCATCTGGCTCGGTGAAATGATTACCGAACAAGGCATCGGACAGGGCTTGTCAATCATCATATTTGGTGGTATCGTTGCGCGCTTGCCGCAAAACATCGCGCAGCTGTTGGCCGACCCGACCAAAGCGCTTGGTTCGATGATTGCCTTTGTGATTATCATCACGTTGATTGTGCTGGTGATTGTGGTGGTGCAAGAAGGTCAGCGCCGGATTCCAGTGCAGTACGGTAAGCGTGTTCGTGGTCGCAAGGTGTATGGCGGCGGATCAACGCACATTCCGTTGAAAGTCAACATGGCCGGCATGATTCCGTTGATTTTCGCGCAGTCGATTCTGACGCTGCCGGCCATCATCTCGCAGATTTTCGCCGGTTCCACCGATCCGGGTGTGGCGAACTTCTTCACCCAGGTGGTGAATATTTTCAGCGGCGGCCGACACTCGTTGTCGTTCATTTACTGGATTCTGTACTTTGCGCTGGTCGTCGGTTTCACGTACTTCTATACCGACGTGATGGTTCAGCAGCAGAATCTGCCTGATACACTGCAAAAACAGGGTGGGTTTATTCCGGGCATTCGGCCTGGTCCGCGCACCGAAGAGTACTTGAATGGCGTCACTCGCCGCATCACGTTGGTGGGCGCGCTCTTCCTGGGTGGTATCTCGGTGATGCCGTATCTGATCTCGATCACCGGTCTGATCGACAACGCCGTGAACTTCTCAATTTTGAGTACCGGTTTGCTCATCGTGGTCGGTGTCGTACTCGACACGATGCGCCAGTTGGAAGCGCAGTTGACGATGCGGCACTACGAAGGGTTTATCAAGTAGTAACGAAACAAGCAGATAACTAGCCAAGGGATTTAGTTGGCCCGGTGACCTGTTGACGGGTTACCCATCTCGCGGGGAGAGGGGCAGACACATGGCTAATTACTTTATCTTGTTTGGGCCGCCCGGCGTAGGCAAGGGCACCCAGGCCGCACGACTGAAAGAACGATTGGGTCTGGCGCACGTTGCCACCGGCGATTTGTTCCGCGAGCATTTGAAGAAGCAAACGGACCTGGGGCAACTGGCCAAGAAGTACATAGATGAAGGAAAGCTCGTGCCGGATGATGTCACTATCGGCATGGTGCGCGAGCGGATGAAGGACGCCGACACTCAACAGGGCATCTTGTTCGACGGCTTTCCTCGCACGGTGGCTCAATCGGAAGCGTTAGAGAACTTGCTTGGCGAGCGCGGTGACAAGATTCGGCATGTGTTGTTCATCAACGCACCGCAGGACGTGTTGCTCGATCGCTTGGGTGAACGCTGGACGTGCCGGAAGTGCGGCGAGATTTACAATGCCAAGACCAAGCCGCCCAAGGTCGACAAAGTTTGTGATGTCTGCGGTGGCGAAGTTTACCAGCGCGATGACGATAAGCCGGAAGTCCAGGCGCGTCGCATCAAGGTCTATCTGGAACAAACTTCACCGTTGATTGAGTATTACCAGACGCGCCAGATGATCGCTGTGATCGACGGCACACAACCGATGGAAGTAGTCTCCGCCGCCGTCATGGCTGCGATTGAGAACGCGTAGTAATCAAGACAACCTGACAGGTTTCGTCAACCCTGATGGGTTTAACAGGAGTTAGCACCATGAAAGTTGGACCGTCTGTCCGGCGCATCTGCCCAAAGTGCAAGATTGTTCGGCGCAAAGGCAAAGTGCGTGTGATCTGCGAAAACCCGAAGCATAAGCAAGTGCAAGGTTAGTGGAGGCATTTTATGGCACGTATCGCAGGCGTTGACCTGCCCCGCGCCAAGCGGGTTGAAGTCGGCTTAACGTATATCTATGGCATCGGTCTGCCAACCAGCCAGGAAATTCTGGCCCAGGCGCGCATCAGTCCTGACACGCGCATCAAAGATTTGACCGAAGCCGAAACCAACCTGCTGCGCGACTTGATCGAGAAGCAGCACAAGGTCGAAGGTGATCTGCGCCGCGAGGTGTCCTTGAACATCAAGCGCCTCACCGAAATCGGCGCGTATCGCGGCCTGCGCCATCGCCGGAGTCTGCCGGTACGCGGCCAACGCACCCGCACCAATGCTCGCACCCGCCGGGGTCCCAAGAAGACCGTCCCGGGTCGTGGTCGACGGCGCGGCGCGAAGAAGAAGTAGCGCATGTGATTGGTCAATTGGTCAATTGGGTAACTTCAACTGGCGATTGGTCATCTGGCAAGGGGCCTGCATTTTATTTGATGCCCGTCTGCTGGAGAACGAATCGAACAGTTGAAGGACAACCCAATTGACCAATTACCTGGTAATCAGTTGATTGAGTAACAGGAGAAAAAGGTATGGGTCGCACTCAGCGAGTCAAGCGCACGACGAGTAAGAAGGCCAAGCGCGTAGCCGCGCACGGGCATGTGCACATTCACTCGAGCTTCAACAACACGATCGTGACGATTACCGACACGAACGGCAACGCAGTGGCTTGGGGTAGCGCCGGCCAGGCGGGCTTCAAAGGCAGCCGCAAGAGCACGCCGTATGCCGCGCGATTGGCCGGCCAGAACGCCGCCAAGATCGCCGTGGATATGGGCGTGATGGAAGTCGACGTGTTCGTGAAGGGGCCGGGGCCGGGCCGCGAGGCCGCCATCCGCGCTCTGCAGGCCAGCGGTCTGCGCGTGCGCTCGATCACCGATGTGACGCCGATTCCGCATAACGGTTGCCGGCCGCCGAAGAAGCGCCGCGTGTAAGAAGGCGAAGTATACAGGTAGGCAAGTAGACAAGGCTTGCCACTTGTTTCCTAATCAACTTTTTCCTTGTCTACTAGCGATCACAGGAGGACGCATGGCACGTACGATTGGACCCGTGTGTAAACTGTGCCGCCGCGAAGGTGAAAAACTTTTCTTGAAGGGTGCGCGTTGCTTGTCGCCGAAGTGTGCGATTG
>JAGOBP010000158.1 GCA_017999195.1 Thermoflexales bacterium | reverse complement strand
GGCAAAGCCATCATCAACAAGTGCCTCACCGCCTCCCGCGCGCGTGAAGCCGCCCGGCAGGCGCGTGATCTGGTTATTCGCAAGAGCGCGCTCGAATCGCTGACGCTGCCCGGCAAACTGGCTGACTGCTCCGAACGCGATCCCGCCAAATGCGAAATCTACATCGTCGAGGGTGACAGCGCCGGTGGCAGCGCCAAGATGGGCCGTGATCGGCATTTCCAGGCCATTCTGCCCTTGCGCGGCAAGATCCTCAACACCGAGCGCGCCCGCATGGACAAGATTCTGGCGAACAACGAAGTGAAGTCGTTGATCAGCGCCCTGGGTTGCGGCATCGGCGATCAGTTTGATGTGGAAAAATTGCGCTACCATCGCACCATCATCATGACCGACGCCGACGTGGACGGCAGTCACATTCGCACGCTGCTGCTGACGTTCTTCTTCCGCTACATGCAGGCGTTGGTCGAAAACGGCAATCTTTACATCGCACAGCCGCCCTTGTATCGTATCGAGTCCAAGAAGCACGGCGTGAAGTATGTGTATAGCGATAACGAAAAAGACGATGTGGTGAAGCAGTATGCCAGCGACAAAGTGATGATTCAACGCTACAAAGGTCTGGGCGAGATGAACCCGGAGCAGTTGTGGGATACAACGTTGAATCCCGAAAACCGCACGTTGTTGCAAGTCACCGTCGAGGACGCCGCCGCCGCCGATCGGACGTTTGACATGCTGATGGGCGATGAAGTCCCGCCGCGCAAACGCTTCATCCAGACGCACGCCAAGGAAGTGCGCAACCTGGATATTTAGTGCGTGGTAACTGGTGATCGGTGATTGGTAATCGGTCAATAAGAAATCCGGCGAGGAGTCACTGACTCTTCGCCGGATTTTTTCTTCGTACCCTGCGTGGATTAATTCTTATTCGATCAGGCGCACTTCCACTTCGATTTCACCGTGATCGCCTGCCGCGATGTGGCTGGGCAGGCCGCAGTTCTTGACGAATTGCCGCATGCGCAAGTTGCCGCCGTTGATGGTGCCCGTGAACACGTGGATGCCGTGCTGTTTGGCATACGCACCGATATGCTTGATCAAGGCGCGCGCGATACCTTGCTTCTGATATTCATCCGCCACCACGACGGCGAACTCCGCTCGATCGGGTTGCGTGACCGATCGGGCGTAGCGGGCGACCGCGATGATGTATTCCCCTTCGTCACCGAGTAACGTGGCGACCAAGGCCATCCGACTTTCGTAATCCACATTCGACAGGCGGGCCGCTTCCGCATCCGACAGGCCCGTGATGGTGCTGAGAAAGCGATAGTAGATGCTCTCTGGCGAGAGGCGGCCAACAAACGCCTGAATGCGCGGCGCATCGTCGGGATGGATGGCGCGGATCGTGACCCGCGTGCCGTCGGCCAGGTGAATCGATTCAGGTTGAAAATGCAACTTGGCAGTCGTCAGCATAGCCTCTATTCTACACGATTCGTAACAAAAAGGGGATTGAGCGTACTCGCTCAATCCCCGGATAGCCCGCGGCAGTTCCAGACGTTGCTTAACGACTTCGTTGTTTTGGCTAAAACAAACCGGCCCTTAAACCGAGATCTGCCGTTCTAAAACTAAGTTTTTGCTTAGGCCGTGTGTTTGGACTTGCTCAACACCCCGGCGCCCAGCATCAGCACACCGACGACCACCAAGACCCACGGCAGCGGTGAAGCCGATTGGCTGCCGCCCGATACGGGCAGGGTGCTGGGGGCGGCCGCAGTTGTTCCGGCGGCGCTGACGGCATCCAATCGAGTTTGCAGGTATGCGGCGATCTGCGCTGCCTGCTCTTCGGTCACCTGCGAGGCGCTGAAGACCGGCATATTCTGCGCGGGCGTCCGCAGTTGCTTGATCACGGTCGCCGCATCGACCGTCGTGCGGCCTTTGGCGACAAAGCGGAACTTCAACGTGCCCGAAAAATCGCCGTGGCAGGCCACACAGCGCTTCTGAGCGACCAGCTTCTCACCTTCGGACGCATTGGCCGACAGGGGGAACTGGGTAGGCGTAAAGCCCGTGGGCTTGGGTAGGGTTTGCAGATACGTCCACATATCGGCCACTTCTTGATTGCTCACTTGCACGTCATTGAAGGCCGGCATGTTCGCGCGCGGCGTGCGCACTTGCTTCAACCAGTCATCGGCGCTCTTGCCGTCACTGGCGCGCGGCCCGGCAAACGACCCTTCGCCATTGGCCCCGTGACAGTTCTTGCACAGCTTGGCTTCCCACAACGCCTTGCCGCGGGCCGCATCCCCCACATCTGCAACGGCCACACTGGTCACCATTCCCAACATGATCATAATCACTGCTACGGCATACCACGCTTTTCGCAACATCACTTCCTCCTCACACAGATAGATAGATATTGAACGACTCACTTGCAGCGCGCACTTGGCCGGTGGCGCTGGCAAGTTATCAGATGATACGGCAGCGAGTTCATCTTTGGATGTGCGTCGGGCGGAAAATGCACAAACTTCAGACTTTGGTCTGATCATGCGCCAAGCGCGCCGCGCCGGACGCGCAAATGAAACCAGACGGCGGGCGCGTCACGTATAGTGAACTGTAACCGACAACTTCAAGGAGACAACGATGGATATTATTGGTCAGATTCTGAACGCGATTTTGAACGTGCATCCCCTGCACAGCCCGATCGTGCATTTCCCGATCGGGCTGACGGGCGGCGCGTTGTTGTTCGTGATATTGGCGCGCTGGCGGCGCAATGAATCGCTGGAACACGCCGCTTTCTATATGATCGCCCTTGCCGCGATCAGCACCATCGCCGCCGGACTCACCGGCATGCGCGACAATCTGGTGCGCTTTGAAGGCGGCGCGCCGCTGGTCCTGCCCAAGATCATTCTGGCCATCACGCTCTTCATCTTAACCACCGTGACGGCCCTCAGCCGTTGGCGCAATCGCGAAGTGTTATGGTCGCCCAAGACCACGGTGTTGTATGTAGGCGCTTTTGCCGGCAGTTTCTTAATCGCCATCACGCTGGGCTTCATGGGCGGCGTGATTCTTTACGGGCTTTAGAGGTCTATGATGAGTGGGAAATATTGGAAAACCGGCGCGCCGAAAACCCGCGCCACCCAGATTGCCCGCCCGGCGGGCGGCGATCTGATTCGACAACTGGGAATTCTGATCGTGGGTGGGGCAATCTTAATCGGGTTTGCGGCCGTCTCGATCGGTTCGTTTGGCTCAACGGCCGCCGCTCAACCGATCGCTCAAGCCCCCGTCGCGGCTCCATCATCCACCGCGCTTCCGCCGACGGCGGCGGTCGCCGCCGCAACCGCCACGTCAACCGCTGCGCCATCACCGACGAGTGCGCCGCCTACGGCTACGGCGACTGTTGCAACAACCATCGCCGCCGCGACGCAAGCCGTGGCCAACACCCCCACGGTTGCGGCCACAAATACCCCCACGGTTGCGCCGCCGACTGCCACGGCCACAGCCGCGCCCGTCGCGGATGCGCCCACGCCGACCACTGCACCATCAGCCGGTGGCGCAGTCAGTTACAGTCGCGATGTGCAGCCTATCTTCAATCAAGTCTGCGTCAAATGCCACGGCGGCGAGGACACGAAAGAGGGCTTGTCACTGAAGTCTCACGCCGAAGTCATGGCCGGATCATTTAACGGAACCGTTGTGACACCGGGTGATGCCGTCAACAGCCTGTTGATTCAGCAAATTCTTACCGGTGAGATGCCCAAGCGCGGCCCCAAGTTGTTGCCCGCGCAGATTCGCACCCTCAGCGATTGGGTGGCGGCAGGCGCGCCCAACAACTGATTTAACCACAAACAAACGGAGTCGGCACAGTGAAGTGCCGACTCCGTTTGGGCTTGAAACGTGTTGTTTGTTTACGGCAGTTTAGTCGCATCCCACAAACTGACATCGATCGAATTGCCTACCGCCAGGACGGTGCCATCCGGCGAAAAGGCCAGGCTCGTCAACAACGCCTCTTTGTAATTGTTCAGCGTGTGCAGCGATTGACCGGTCTTGACATCCCACACTTTGACGCGGCCATCCTCGCTGCCCGACGCCAGCCATTGATTGTCTGGCGAGAAGGCTACGGCCACCACCGACGCTTCGTGCCCGTGCAGCGTCCGCGCGATTTCGCCCGCCACCGTGTCCCAGAGTTTGACACTGAAATCGTTGCTGCTGGACGCGATGAGCATCCCATTCGGCGAAATGGCCACCGCCTTGATCGCGCCCGCGTGCGCGCCCGGCGTGCTGAGCAGACGGCCGGTCGCCACATCCCAAATCTTCAACGACTGATCATCACTGCCCGAGATCAACGACTGACCATTCGGGGTGAACGCCAGGCTGGTCACAGTCAGTGAATGACCGCTAAACGTACGCACTTCAGCGCCGGTGTTTGCATTCCAAAGTTTGATCGTTTGATCGTGACTGGCGGTGGCTAACCACTGTCCGTCCGGCGAGAAAGCCAGCGCCGTAATCGCCAGCGTGTGACCCTTCCACTGCCGCGCGATCTGGCCGGTAGCCGCCTCCCACACGATGATATTTTCGTCCTTGCCTGAAGCCGCAATCCACTGGCCGTCCGGTGAATAAGCGACACCCGTAATCGGTGATAGATGTCCGGTCAAGGTGGCAACAACACGCTCTTCTTTTACATTCCACACGCGCACCCGCTTCTCGCCGTCACCCGCTGCCAGAAATTGCCCGTCGGGTGAGAAGGCAAAACTGGTGATGATGGCATTGCCCAGATCGTAGCCGCCCAACGATCGGGCTTGCGACTTGGGGGCGCTGATGATGACGATGGCGACAATCGCGATGATCACCACGACAATCCCGATCGCCCACGGCAGCCACCAGCGTGGATTGCGTGTCTTGCCCTTAAAGCGATAGTCGGCCACGCGCGCTGCGCAATCGCGGCACAACAGCCAATCGGTCTGTTTCTCGGCCACTTTCTTTTGCCACTGCGGCGTCAGCGCCTCGCGCGCCGTCACAAGGCCGCTGGCCACGGCCCGATCGAGCGCGGCCTGATCGGGCGTATAGCCCCGGCCCACCAACCGGCGAAATTCCGGCGCGGCATACGTGGGGCTGGTTCGAGTCGAGGTTATCACACCACACACATCACAATTCGCCATCTAACACTCCTGCGATAAAATTAGCGAGGTAAGTTTACGCCCAATCGGTTGATTGCGTCAATCCGCCAAAGGGCGGAGTCACCAGCAGATCAAATTCTCCCACGAATTCCGCGAATCGCGTACAATTGTCCCAATGTCTATTCGACGAAGTCTCTCTCTCCCAACCACCGGCTTGGCGTTGCTGCTGATCGCGATCGGGTTTACGCTGAGCGCGTGCGGCGATCCCGCCGTCAACGCCGCTGCGCCGATCGAGCCGACGAACGTCCCCGTTGCTCGATCGGTGCCCGCACCCACCCCCACGCTTCAACTTGCGGCCACGCCGCCACCGAGTGATCCGGTGGGCAATCCCTTTGGCCTGCTGTTAGGCGGCGCGGCCTTAAGCGATCAGCATCGTGTCGAGTTGGGCAAAGCGTTGGGCGCGGCTTATTTTAGGCCATGGTATGTCACCGTCGAAGACTGGGAAGGCGCGTGTTTCGATGCCGCGTGCGACCTTGCACCGCGTGCTGGCTTGAAGTTGGTTCTCACGGTGCGAAATAATGTGGGCGCAGGTGGCGCGACCACGCCTGCGCGCGATCTGACTGCGTATCGTCAGGCCGTGGGCAGCATCATCGACACGTATCACCCCGTCGTGCTTGTCGTTGAAAATGAAGAGACCTCGGATTTGTATTGGGCGGGCAGCGTCGATGAGTATGCCGCGCAAGTGCAAGCGGCTTGCGAGGTGGCGCATGCCAAAAACGCCAAGTGCGCCAACGGCGGCCTGAGCAGTGAAGCAGTGGCCCTGCTGGTTTGGGCCGACACGATCGAACGCGGCCAACTGACGGAAGCGTGTGCTTTTACGCAGCGGGCTATGCCGGACCTGCCTGCCGATCTGTGCCGACTCACGGCGATCGATCAACTTCATCCGTCGTATCAGACGTTGTTGGCGAAGAGCCGCCAGTTGTTAGCACGATACGCCACGACCGGCCAAGACTATTTGAATTTCCACTGGTACATTCCCGATAAAGCCGCGTTGTCTGAAGCGGCTGCGTATCTGCGTCGAACCACGACTTTGCCGTTAATGAGCAATGAATTCGGTCAACGCGATCAAACCCCGGAAGCGGTCGAGCGCTTGATGGCCGCCGCGCTTGATTTGAAACTGTCGATCGTGGTGTGGTTCAGTCTCGATCGCGCCACGCCGCTGAGCGCGGCCCTGAACAACGACGATGGTTCGCTGCGGCCCAATGGTGAGGCCTTTCGCGCTTTCATGCAAAGCCGTTATCAATCGACGAGTGAGTTGCCTGCGGTTGTGAGCGCGCCGACGGACGTGCCGAATGTGGTGACGCGCGGCATTCCAACGTTTGAAGCCAAGCCCGCACCTGCGGTCAATGCGGGCGGCACGTACACATTTTCGCAGATGGTCAGTGACATCACGTATTGCACCGCCGACGATGGCACTGAGTTGAAGATGGATGCCTATTGGCCGATGCAGCCCGCCGACCCCGCGCCCGTGATCATGTTTGTGCACGGTGGCGGCTGGGTGGCAGGCACCAAGACCGGCACGCCCGGCATGAGTTACTTTTTGGAACTGGCGCGGCGCGGCTACTTCATCGCGTCGATCGATTATCGCCTCGCGCCGACATCCACGTTTCCGGCCAACATTCAAGACGTAAAGTGTGCAGTGCGATCACTGCGGGCCAATGCCGCGCAATACAACCTCGATCCCAATCGCATTGGGGCGTGGGGGGCCAGCGCGGGCGGGCATCTGGTCTCGCTGCTGGGCACGAGCGATCAATCAACAGGCTGGGACGTTGGGCCGTATCTGGATCAATCGAGCCGTGTACAGGCCGTAGTGGATATGTATGGCATTCATGATTTGACTACGGAATACGTGGTCGGTAATGTGCGCGGACTCGATCGCATGGTGTTTCGCGCCAAGAGCCAGGAAGACCCCATCTTGAAAACAGCTAGTTCCACGACATACGCTTCCGCCGATGATCCACCGTTCTTGATCTTGCACGGCGACTTTGACGAGACGGTGCCGTATACGCAATCGGTGATTTTGCAGGATGTGTTGACGGCGGCCGGAGTGAAGTCTGATCTGGTGATCGTCCACAATGGCGGCCACGGCTTTTGGGCGCGCGGCGGCCCGATCGAGCCAGGGTACCCCGTCATTTCCCGCACGATTCTGGGGTTCTTTGATCAGTATTTGCGATAGGGTAAAATATCCCTGATACCTAATTCATCTGGAGGCAATGTGGCTAAACAATATGCAGCAGCACCCGCAATGGTAATCGATCCGAAGAAAAAGTACACGGCGACGTTCAAGACCGAAGCCGGCGACTTCGTCATCGAGTTGTTTGCGGACAAAGCGCCGAAGACGGTGAACAATTTTGTCTTTCTGGCGCGCGACGGTTTCTATGACGGCGTGACCTTCCATCGGGTCATCAAGGGCTTTATGGCGCAGGGCGGCGATCCCACCGGCAGCGGCATGGGCGGCCCCGGCTACAAGTTCGCCGATGAGTACCACAAGGACCTACGGCACACCGCCGCGGGCATCCTGTCGATGGCGAACGCGGGTCCCGGCACGAATGGCAGCCAGTTCTTCATTACGCACGGCCCTACGCCGCACCTGGACAATCGGCACACGGTGTTTGGCAAAGTGACCAGCGGGTTAAACATCGTGCTGGCCATTCCCGAGCGCGATCCGCAGCGGGCACGCACTCCCGGCACCAAGATCACCGCGATCATCATTACCGAAAGCGAATAAGCCTCGCCGCTGGCGATAGGCACAAAAAAGACCTGGCCGGGGTTAACCCGGCCAGGTCTTTTCGTTGGTGTGGGGCGCGTGCGCTTACAGGCTTTTGAATACCTGACGCGACATCCACCAGCCCGCCAACCCCAGCAGCATCAACAGGCCCAACCCGACGGTCGCGCCAATTGGAAAATGATCAGGCGCGTTGATGGAGGCCAGCAGCAGACTACCAAAAAACAAGATAAGCACCGGAACCGCAATTGCGAGATTAGTGTACATGCGTCTCATACTC
>JAGOBP010000157.1 GCA_017999195.1 Thermoflexales bacterium | reverse complement strand
ACCGTAGAGCAAGTGGTGAACTTGCATAACAGTGTCAAGGGAGGTGGCATGGCAGGCACATTACGCGATCGAGAAGTTATCGGCACGGTGTTGGCCTTCCCGCTGCAATTCAGCCCGCGCGGCGAAATCGCTTTAGCCACGGGCGAGCACGACATCGAGCAGGCGATGCGCATCATCCTGGAGACCGTGCCGGGCGAGCGCGTCATGCGGCCCGAATTTGGCTGCCGCGCCAAAGAACTGATCTTTGCGCCGCGCAACAGCGGCACCGAAGCCATGCTCATCACGTACGTGGGTGATGCGTTGGCCCAGTGGGAACCACGCATCGACGTGCTGGATGTCAGCGTCTACGAAGACGAATCCAACGACGGTGCCTGGCAAGTGGCGATCAGTTACGAGATCAAAGCCACTCACGACGAACGCAGTCTGGTGCATCCGTTTTATATTTTGAATGAAGCCGAATAGCGTGATACGTGGTGCGTGTTCCGTGAGCCAGTTTATTTCACGCACCACGCACTACGCACTACGTCAGCCTTGATCGGGAGAGTTATATGGCCCTACCAGAACCCATCCTAGACGATCTGCGATTCCAGAAAAACCTGGTCGATGAAGCGCGACGGCGCATCATTCGCTATTGCCCCGAGTGGACCGACTACAACCTCAGCGATCCCGGCATCACATTGATCGAGCTGTTCGCGTGGATGACGGAGATGATCACGTATCGGCTCAACCTGGTGCCGGACAAGAACTACATCCGCTTTATGGATCTGCTGGGCGTACAGTTGCAGCCCGCCAGCAGTGCGCGCACCGAACTCACTTTCCGGCTGTCGGCCCCCTTCCCGATCGCGCCCGGCAGCGACCTCGCGACGACCGTGCCCGCCGGGACCGAAGTCGCCACGCGCGCCACTGACGAAGAACCGGAAGTCATCTTCACCACCGACGAGCGGCTGACCATCGTGCCGCCGGTGCTCGCGCAGTTGCGCACCGAAGCCGACTTCAACAAGAATTATGCACCGCGCCTCGGCATCGAAATCTTTCACACCTTCAGCCCAAAGCCGCAAGTGGGTGACACCTTCTATCTGGGCTTCGACGACGCGACTGATCTAAAAGGCCACATCCTGCAACTGGACTTCACCGCCGAAGAAACCCAGGCCACCGGCGTGCGCCGCAGCGATCCGCCCTGGGTCTGGGAATGCACCACCGGCAACGGCCAATGGGCCGAAGTGCCGCTCAGCAATCTGCCCGATGAACGCGACACCACCGGCGGCCTCAACAATCCCGATGGGCATCTGACGCTTTATTTGCCGCTGGATTTCAAAGCCGATGTGGTGCGCGGTCGCAGCGCCTTCTGGCTGCGCTGCCGCCTGGAGCAGCGTCGCCCCGAGCAAGGCATGTACACGCAATCACCGCGTGTGACCGATGTCAAAGTCTACGCGCTCGGTGCGACCACCACCGCCACCCACGCCATCAACGTGGTGGATGAACTGGTCGGCGCCAGCAACGGCGAACCCGGCCAGACCTTTCACCTGCAAAACGTGCCCGTACTCGCTTTACGCGGCGATGAAACGATCGAGGTGGAAGAGATTCGCGATCGAGAATTGGTTTTCATCCCGTGGCAGCGCGTCGACGATTTCTCGCAGTCCGATCGGCACGATCGCCATTTCACGCTCGACACTTCCACCGGCGAAATCGCCTTTGGCCCGGCCATCCGCCAGCCCAATGGACACGTGCGGCAATACGGGCGCGTGCCCGAAACCGACCGGCAAATTCGCATGTCGCACTATCGCCACGGCGGCGGCGTGCGCGGCAATGTGCCCGTCAACAAGATTCAGGTGCTCAAGACCACCGTGCCCTACATCGCCGACGTCAGCAATTTCAAGCGCGCCGACGGCGGCCGCGATGCCGAATCGATTGACGAAGCCAAATTGCGCGCCCGCCGCGAAACGCGCGCCCAGCAGCGCGCCGTCACCGCCGAAGATTACGAAAATCTGGCTAAAGACGCCGACCGCACCATCGCGCGCGCCAAGTGCCTGACGCCCGGCCGCGACAGCAACTTACCCGCCGGCATGGTCGAGATTCTCGTCGTGCCTGCCGCGGCCAAAGCCTTGCTCAACGATGATCGATCCAAGTTGTCGGTGTCCCCCGACCTGATCAAAAAGGTGGACGCGTATCTCGATAAGTACCGCTTGTTGACGACCACCGTCCGCATTCGCGAGCCGCGCTACATCGGGCTGAAAGTCGCGGCGGAAATCGTCGTGACCGATTACGCCCAGCCCGATCTGGTGCGCGCCCGCGTTATCGAACAATTGCGCAACTTCATCAACCCGCTCAATCTGGGCGCGGCCGGTGATCTGACCGACGAGGACTGGAACGGCTGGCCCTTTGGCCGCGATCTTTTCGTCTCGGAAATTTACGCGCTCATTCAAAAAGTGCCCGGCGTCAAGCACGTGCTCGAGGTCAAACTTGCGCAGCGCCCGGTCAGTCCCGCCCGTGAAAGCGCGCCTACCAGCGATGAGGACGACGACCGCACGCCGATCGCCCGCACCGAACTGCCCGTCACGCCGATCGATCAGCGCCGCTTCCAGGTGCCCGACGATACGCTGCTGTGCTCGCTGGAACACGCGATCACGATTACGGAACTGTAACATTGTCATGCCCGAATGCTCTTATCGGGCATCCAGTGTCGATGATTGGCAACGCAAATCGATAGACCTATGGATTCCCGCTAAAAGCGCGCGGGAATGACTGAACCGACATCATGACTGATCAAACCCAGTTGAGTCCCCATTCACCCGCCTTCTCGATCTCGCACGTCGCCGATCGGGCGTGGTGCTATCCCGGCGAAACCGTCACGCTGTACACGCGCCTCGACGCACAGCGCCCGCTCAGCGGCTTGAGTGTGCGCGTCGGCATCCCGCGCGGCTTTGAGGTCGGTGCCACCGACGGCGAATTGTTGTTCCTGAACGACGAGCGTTTTGTGCGCTGGACCGTGCCCCAAGTGGCACGCGGCGCGCGCCTCAACTATGAATTGCCGCTCATCGCCGCCCCCACCGCGGATGATCTATCGCTGGATTGCGAAGCGATTGCGATTGCGGGCGATGATCACGCGACCGCGACCGCGACGATCAACGTCGAAGCGAAGGGGCGGTATCTGAAGTATCTGCCCGCCATCTACAGCGAGCAGGATGAATTGATGGGCCGCTTCCTGATGTTGTTTGAAAGTTTCTGGTCGCCCATCGAACAACAGATCGATCTATTGTCCTACTTCTTTGATCCCAAGACGGCCCCGCGTGAATTATTGCCGTGGCTGGCGACCTGGGTTGATCTCACGTTGAACGAACAGTGGCCCGAAGAAAAACGCCGCAAGTTGATCGGGCAGATGATCTCGCTGTATCGACGGCGCGGCACAAAGTACGGTCTGCAAGATTATCTGGAACTGTACACCGGCCGCAAGCCCGACATCTTGGAAATGCGCGGCACCAACTTTAGTCTGGGTTTGGGCGCGCGCCTGGGGCCAAGCACGGCGCTGGGCCGCGGCAATGAAGCCCACACCTTCATCGTCAGACTGAAATTGCCGCCGCTGGCCGATCGGGCGGAGACTGAACGCCGCCGCATGATCGAAGCCATCATCGAATCGGAAAAACCGGCGCATACCAAATATCGCTTGACCATCGAGTACGAAGCAGCCTGAGCGAAGCATCAAGCACGCATTCTGAGCGGAACGCAGTGAAGTCGAAGAACGTGCGTGATGCGTAGTCGAAAGATGCACAAATCATTCAACCAGAACGAGCGCACTCCATGACCACACTTGATCTAAAAGACTTTCCCACGCACCGCATCAAAGCCGTCGACGGCATGGCCATTACGGCCGACATTTGGGATCAGGCGCACGACTATACGCGCCAACTGCTGCGCCAGCATCAACGCTGGCAGCACGGCGCGGGCATCGTGGCCGGGCTGGACGTCATCGCCAGCGATCCGGCCGACAGCGCCGTGTACGTTCAGCCCGGCGTCGCCGTGGACGCTTACGGCAACGTCATCGTGGTGACGCATGCGCAGTCCTTTGATCTGGGCGCGGCGCAAGGCACGCTGCACCTGATGTTGTCGTACACCGAAGACAGCCCGCGCATCGACGGCAGCCGCAGCGAAGGCGTGCCCTATGTCGCCGCGCAATACTCGATCGAAGCGGTGGAAACGAGCGGCAGCGGCGTCGAGTTGGCCCGCGTGCGCCGATCGGGCACGGCCCCGATCGCGACTGCGCCCGCGCCCGATCAGCCCGGCCCTAACGCCATCGATCTGCGTTATCGGCGATCAATTGTCACTGCCGCGCCGCGCATCGCCACCATTGGCGTGAACTATCTGGGCAGCGCGAATGATCGACGGCACGGGGCCGGGCTGAGGGTGCTGGCCCGCGCCATCAATCAGACCGATCGAGTGCGCGTAATCGTCGATGACAATATCGGCCTTACGTCGAACCTGGCGCAGTACACGCTGTTGTATCTGGTGGGACATGGCACTTTTCAAGTCGCGCCGGAAGGGATGAATGCCATCTACGCCTATTTGCAGGCAGGCGGCACGGTGCTGTACGAAAGCTGCCATCAAGGCGACGCCGCCAAAGCCGATGCCGCCTTCCTCGATCTGTTGGAGTCGTTGGGCCAGAAGATCGATGACCTGCCGCGCACGCATCCGCTGCTGGCCGCGCCGCACTTTTTTGCCGTGCCGCCCGCTGGTTACGAAGCGGGCAAGGCCAGTTCGATCAAACTCAGCAGCAACGTCATTGTCAGCGGCGCAGATTATGGCTGCGTGTGGCAGGGCGAACAGCGCGGCGGCCCTGCCGATCGCGCCGACATCCGATCGGCGTTGGAGTTTGGCGAAAATATCGTGACGTATGCGGTGCAGCGCAAGGGCTAACATGACGAGTGCCGAGTGATGAGTGAAATCACTCGTCACTCATCACTCGTCAGTTATCATCATGATCAATCCCTACGACGAAGTGCCTTATCCCAATTACGCGTATTCCTACACGCACCCGGACACGCTGGCAACGCTGGCCACGTTGTTGAGTCTGTCGCCCGCGCCGGTCGATCGCTGCCGCGTGCTGGAATTGGGCTGTGCCAGCGGCGGCAATCTCATCCCGATGGCGCAGACTCTGCCCGATAGCGAATTCGTCGGCCTGGATTATTCGGGGCAGCAGATCGCGGCCGGGCGCGCGGCGATTAGTGCGCTAGATCTGGGCAATGTCACGCTCAAGCAGTTGGACATCCGCGATATCGATACGCACACTTTAGGCGAATTCGACTACATCATCGTGCACGGCATTTTTTCGTGGGTGCCGCCCGATGTGCAAGCGGCCATCTTTGAAACGTGCCGCCGCAACCTGGCACCCAACGGCGTGGCCTATGTCAGTTACAACACCTATCCCGGCTGGCACATGCTGAGCGCGATCCGCGAGATGATGCTGTATCACACGCGCGATGTCAGCGAACCCGCGATGAAGGCCGCGCAGGCGCGCGCGCTGCTCGATTTTCTGGTGGACTCGATCCCGGCCGAAAATAATCCGCATGGCAGTTTGTTGGGGGCCTACGGCGGTTTTCTCCAACTTGAAATGAACCGGATGAAAACCAACACCGACAATTACTTGCTGCACGACGAATTGGAAGACGTCAACGAACCGATCTATTTTTATCAGTTCGCCGAACGCGCCGCGCAGCACGGCCTGCAATATCTGACCGAAGTCGATTTCAACACGGTGCTGCCGATCAGTTTTCCGCCGCCCGTCTCGGCCAATTTATTCAAACTGGCCCGCGACGTAATCGAGATGGAGCAGTACATGGACTTCTTGCGCAATCGCACCTTTCGCAAGACGCTGCTCGTTCACGCCGATGTGAGTGTCAATCGCACGCTGCGGCCCGATCGCTTGATGGGCCTGTATCTCGCGTCGCGCGCGCAAGCGGTGAGCGACCAACCCGATCTGACCTCGCTGAACGTGGAAAAATTCCGATCGGCTGACGGCGCGACCCTGAGCACCGATCATCCCGTGACCAAGGTCGCGATGACGCACCTGCGCGCCGTCTGGCCGCAGGCCATTCACTTCAACGATCTGCTGATCGCCGCCCGCACGCAATTGGGGCTGGACTTGTCGCCGGAAAAATCGGCCCTCGATGCGCAAGCGCTGGCCGCGAATTTGCTCAAAGCCTATGCGTACAGCAGCAACCTGATCGAGTTGCACGTGCAGCCCGCACGCTTCACCACCGAGGTCAGCGACCGGCCCATCGCCAGTCCGTGGGCGCGTCTGCAAGCCGATGAGCCGGGGCAGATCACGAACTTGCGGCACGAGCGCGTGGAGTTGGATGAGATGGGGCGCTTCTTGCTGCGCCACCTCGACGGTACGCGCGATCGGGCCGCGTTATTTGACAGCGTGGCCAAGCCATTGCGCGAAGGCACACTCGTCGTGCGCCAAAACGATCAACCCGTTGAAGACCCGGCGCAAGCCGAAGCGATTCTGGCCGAAGAACTAGACACCAATTTGCAGTGGTTGGCGCATGCGGCGTTGTTAGTGGCTTAGTTACATGGTCAATCGGTCAATCAGTAATTGGTCGATCGGTCAATCGGCTGGCCGACCAGTTACCGGTTGACCAGTTACCAGTTGACCAGTTACCAGTTACCAATCGCCCCACCACACGGAGTACCCTATGCCTCGAGGCACGGTCGAAATCATCGACGCCGGCGGCTGGCGCAAAGTCTTTCCGCTGGACAAGAACATCGTCCACATCGGCAGTGATGCGCGCAACGACATCGCCGTCGAAACCTATCATGGCGCGGGTCTGGCCGCGCGCCACGTGCAGCTGATCACCTCGCCGACGAGCGCGCAGGGCTACCGCCTGATCAACATCGGGCCGCTCGAATTGCGATCGGGCGATGACGCCTCGCGCACCATCGCGCCGCGCGCCACGGTTGATCTGGCCGACGGCGAAGTGATCAAGTTGGGCGATTTCACCTTGATTTTCCGGCGTGATCGCGCTTATGAGAGCGCGCCCCGCCCCGCCCTTGCATCCGGCGGCGCAACCGTTGGCCCATTCCCCACCGCCCCCGTGATCGTGAATCAAGTGCCCGCGCCGATCACGACTTCGTCCACTGCGCCCGTCATTCAGGCGACGTTGAACCTGCCGCAAACGCAACTCGCGCCCGATCAAGTGGTGGACGGTTCGATCACGATCAAGAATCTGGGCGACAAGCCCGGCGTGCAATTCAAGTTGGAGATCGACGGTCTGGACGCGCACTGCTACGAACTGGGGCCGGGGCCGATTCTGTTTCCCAATGCGGAAAAACAAGTGCTGTTTCGCGTGCGGCATCCCATGCGACCCACGCCGCTCGCGGGTGAACAACGCTTCACGCTGCGCATCACCGCGCCGGGCGCGTATCCCGGCGAAGCCACCCTCGTCAACGGCGCGCTTACGCTATTGCCGTTTTTCAAGCACGAACTCAAGTTGTCTTTTACGGAGTAACGGATGCGAGTCAGCCAAGCAGCGAGCCAGCGAATCGGGCGAAGTGTCATCACGGCGCTTATAGCGTGTTTGTTGTTCGCGTCGGTCGTGCAGGCGCAAGCCGTCAACGTGAGTTTTGCCAATCTGACGGATGGGCAAACCGTCGGCGGCAAGATCAACCTCAGCGTCACGGTGACCGCGCCGCAACCCATCGCGGCGGTGGAATATCGCCTCAATGATCAACCGTTATCCAAAGTCACGATCGCGCCCTTCAATTACGAGTGGGATACCGGCACGACCACGCCCGGCACGTACACGCTCAGCGCGCTTGTGCTCGACAAGGCCAACAACACCGGGCAAGCGCAAGTCACGCTGACGATTGCCAAGCCGGTGCAGGTGGCAATTTCGGCCGCGCAAGACACCATTCACGTGGGCGACAAAGTCGCGCTGAACGCCGCCGTCTCCGCCCTGATGGAAGTGTCGCGCGTCGAGTTATTGATCGATGGACAGTCGGTCAGCAGTGATACGACGCCGCCCTTTGCCTTCACCTTCGACAGCGCCGCTTACACGGTTGGATCGCACGCCGTCACCATCCGCGCCGAAGATGCTTTAGGCCGCACCGGCGAAGCCAGTCTGAATTTGCACTTCAACGCCGCCGATCAGACGGGCTGGCTGCG
>JAGOBP010000001.1 GCA_017999195.1 Thermoflexales bacterium | reverse complement strand
TGACATCGGCGATGAAGACCGTTTCACGCTGCGCCAGCGTTTGCGCCGGAATCGCTTCGACGGCCGGCGGCGCACTCAACCCGCGCTGCACGGCCAACTGCAGCCGGGGGCTGGTCTCTTCGGACAGATGGATAAAACCGGCATTGGCGTTGAGCGCCGTCATCACCCGCGCCGTGATTTCATCCAGCACCTCGATCAAGCCTGTGCCCCGGTTCGCGGCCGATGATACTTCATACAACACGGTCAGATCGCGCGTCCGATCGGCCACGCGCTGTTCCAATCGGGTGGTCAGATCCCGCAGGGCGGTTTCATGCATTTGGCGCACTTCGATCTGATCTTTGATCGAGGCCGTCATCGTGTTGAACGATTGCGTCAGATAGCCCAACTCGTCATCGTTCGTGATGGGCACGCGCACGTTCAGATCACCGGCATTGGCTTGGCGCACGCCGCGCAGCAGATTCTCCAGGGGCACCACCAAACTGCGCCGGAAGAAGACGGGAAACACCAGCACAACAAACAGGCTGGCGACGATAACCACGCCGATGAGTTGCTGGCTGCGGAGGTGTATCGGCGCGTTGGTTTCGGCCTCGCTGAAGACGGCCTCATACGTCGCGCCGTTCACCGTGAACGGATAGCCAAGGTATTGATAGTAGCTGTGGGCGGGATGCTGCCCCACATACCGGTGCGGCAACTGTAGCGGCTTGCCTTTGTCCAAGTAGTAATCGTACTGCGAGCCCCACAACGCCGGTTCGTCAGACGTGCTGACCGCGCGCTGTGCCGCTTCAGCCAGCAGTGGCGCGAGATCAATTTGATCGGCGCGTTGATAGATCGGAGTGGTCACCGGGCCGACGGCCAGCACGCTCACGATCGGTCTGGGCAACCCGGTTAAATCCTGCGCTTGCACCGCCCGTCGTGCGATTTCGGTCTCCATCAAACGGTTGGCTTCGCTGTCCAGTGTTGCGCCGTGAACCTCAAACAGGCCGATCGCGCCCAGCAAGGCCAGGACGGTCACCAATGACAGGCCAATCAACCGGGTGATCAGGACCGGTTGATGCACGGCATGATCCCAGGTCGAATAGACCAGCACCACTTCCATCGCCAGCAGCGACAGTCCGATGATAAACATATCCAGCGGCATCGGCAGCAGCCCGGACATGCCCAGGCCGGACGCGGTCGCTTGCACCAAACCGAAGACCAGCGCCAGCGCCATACTGCGCAAGGCGCGGACACGGTCCGGCGCGATACGGCGCACAACCATGATGCGGCGCACCGTTGCCCCCAGCGCCAGCAGCATGGCCGCGCCCAGTATGACCTCATTGGCCGGGTCCGCCAGCAGGCCAAAGTCGCGCTGGATGGCGATTCGGTAGGCAAACCACAGGCTATAGCCCGCCGAGGCGATTGTCAGCCCGATGCCCGCGCTTAACATCACGCGCGCCTCAAGTGAGCGGACCGGCTGCGGATAATGATACAGAAAGCCAATCACCGCAGCCATGGCCAGCACGACGGCGGCATTGGTGGCGGGATATAAAGCCACCCCCCACAGCACCAGGGCCGTGCTCAGAAACCAGACCAGCATGGACAGCGTCAGGCCGCCCAGTCCGCCGATCATGAACCACGTGGCCGGAATTTTGTTGCTAAAACGCACCAGGTAATACGTGCTGATCAAGCCGACGATGAACAGCGGCACGCTAACATAGGCAAAGGCACCGATGCTCAAAGTCAGAGGGATATCCATGCGGAACACTTCGGGGCGGCAAATTTTGTGGCGCTCATTGTAGCACGGCCAGGCACGGCGACCAAATCGGCGGCTTCACGACGCGCGCGGGGCGTTAAAAATAGCGTCAAACAGAGCCTCGGCGGTGAACCCTGCCAGGAGGGTGGGCAGGGCTAACGCCTGAGCGGCCCGCTGCTGTTCCTGGGTGTGGATGATGACGATACAGCCCGGCGGCGGCGACAACGTCTTCAGCAGCGTGCCAAAGGACCAGATGGCCGGATCGGGTAGATCGGCGTCGAGGATGAGACTATCGGGCGCCTGTTGCGCAATGCATTGACAGCCTTCAACAAGGGACTCGACGCTGTGCACGCGGGCGATGCGCGGCTCAGCCTGCACCAGAATACGCAGGCTGTCGCGAAAGGGGCCGGGCGGCGCGACGATGAGCAGCAGTCGACAATCAGACATGCAGTTAGCGTATCACACGCCGCGCGCGTCCGGTAGGAGTAAAAGTGGGTAATTTACTGGGAAGAAATGACCAGATCAGGCAATCTCAAACCCGCCAATCGGACCACGATCCCCGACGCTATGCGCCATTCGACTGCGCAAGGTGTGCCACCCGCGCCCAAACTTGCGCACGGATTTCTCCATCTTGCACGGCGGACGGCCAGGCCACTTGTTTGCAGTGCGTGTCGAAGTATTGGCCCGTCACCCGGGCCACGTCCGGCGACGAAGCCAGATACACCGTCGAGCGGGCGGCCTTCGCCGCCGACTTGCCGCCATCGGGTCGCGTCATCCATTTGAACAGCGGGAACAGCCAGCGCATGGCGCCGGGCAACATCGTGGGCTTAACACTGCGCGTCATATTCGTGCTGGCCTGCCCCGGATAACAGACATTGATGCCGAGGCCGGTATCGTGCGTACGCACGGCATATTCATACATCACCGCCATCATGATCGTCTTGGCATGCGAATACGTCGTCAGTCCTGAAAATGATCGCTCGGCTTGCAGGTTGTCCAAATCAATCTGCGCAACGTGATTGCCGCCCGTCACCGCGATCACACGCGCGGCGGGACTGGCTTTCAAACACGCCATGAGCCGTCCGGTCAAAAGAAAGGGCGCCATCACATTCACGGCGAAATTTGCTTCGATACCGTCCGCCGTTAAGCGTCTTTCAGACTCGGCCAATCCCGCATTGTTGATCAACACATCCAGCCGCGTCGCTCGCTGCGTAAACTGCTCGACCAATGAGCGCACTCCCGCCTGTGTCGATAGATCACCCAACAGCAACTCAACGTTGGGGTTGCCGCTCGATTGTTTTAGCTCGGCAATGGCGGCCTCGCCACTGGCCCGATTGCGCCCGGTGACGATCACGTGCGCGCCCGCCTGGGCCAGCGCCAACGCCGATTGATACCCGATGCCGCCCGTACCGCCCGTGATCAAGATCGTCTGATTTGACATGCGTCACTCCGCTAATTTTCAGTCTTATTTGCCAGCAAGTCTGGCACGACAAACAAAAACGGCAGCCCGATCATCACGGCCAGCGTAATCGGCACCCAGACAAACGCCAGGGCCGCCGACGCCAGATTGATGATCGTTGCCCGGCGATCCTGACTCATCCGCGCCTGTTGCTGCGCAGCCGTCAACGTATGGCGGGCCAGATCCGTCTCGACAAACGCGTACTTCCAGAACTTGCCCAGCGTGATCGACAACAGCGCCATATTCAACGGATACAGGGCGACGACAAACGGATTGCTCAAGTAATCGCCGACGAAGGCCGTGATAAACGGAAACAGACACGCGAAGAACAGCAGCGCCACGTTGAGCCAGAGCAGCTTGGTGTCCACCCGTTCGATCTGGTGCAGGATGTGATGGTGGTTGATCCAGAAGATGGCAATGATGAAGAAACTAAACATGAAACTGAAAAACTTGGGCGCAAGCTCGCTCAGCGCGTCCGCAAAGGCGGCGAACGAACTATCGGGCAGGTGGGGCACTTTCAGTTCCAGCACCAGAACCGTCAGGATGATGGCAAACATTCCATCGCTAAAGGCTTCAAGTCGATTTTTACTCATATTGATTTGACATCCAACACGACTGCCCATGAATCAGCCACGGTACGGCTGATTCATGGGCAAACTTGATTGATGCGGCTCAATTTCTACACCTGCGCCGCTTTAAGTCCTGCCGGGCGCAGGCCGCTAAGGCACTGCGGTTGTGAGTATCTCCATCGACATCGATTGTGGATCAACCAACGAGCCAAGTTTTCGCCCTGCCTCAGAAGCGAACAGGGTATTGTTCCAAGTGCTGGCGGCTTGCGCATCTGCCCAGCGCATCAGCAGCACATAACTTCCATCAGCCGCGTGGAATAACTCACGGCCCACATAGCCGGGATGCTTCGGTCCCACCTCGTTTTGGATTTGCTGTTCCACTTGCGCCAGCGCGCTGGGGTCTACCCCCGGCAACAACTTGTACTTTGCCAATTCAATGTGTGCCATTTTCTCGCTCCCTTTCGAAGATTAGTTCTGCAATTGTTTGATGGCGGTTGCCCAGTCTTCAAGATGGTGAACTTCCACCACCTGACCGTTCTCAACGGTGTGAATATCAATCGTCATGGTCTTAAAGGATTTGGTGCCGTCCGTTTGCACGCCCATGAAATTTCCGTTCGGCGTGCCAGAGGCTAGACTGCGCACCACCACTTGGTTGCCTTCGGCAATCATCTCTTGGATTTCCCATTTCAGGTCGGGGATGAGTTTCCAGAAGAATTGAATCTGCCCAATCAGTTGGGCCTTGTTCTTGGCCTCTGTCGAGCCTTTGGACAAGAAACCCTCTGCCAGGAGGCGGCCCATCACCTCTGCGACTTGGGTGTCGGGGTTCACGGTCAGGCATTGGGTGTAGAACGGCCGCACGATTTCTTTCAGGTCTTTCATTATGAGTCTCCTTGTGATACAATTAATGCATGCGCAGTCATATAAATACATTATATGCATGCGCAAGCATTTGTCAAGAGCAAAAAGGAGTCAAATGGCCGATCACTTCAAGCCGCTTGAACAGGATGCCTGGGGGGGCTTTCTGGGAACTTATGCGCGCTTCAATCGCCTGATTGAAGCCGACTTGCAGGCCTACTCTCGATTGACCCACGTGGAATTTGAGGTCTTGTTGCGCCTATCGTGGACAGACGATCATCGTCTGCGAATTCAGGATTTGACGGCGCAGAGCATCCTCACGCAAAGCGGCATGAGTCGCGCCGTCGAGCGGCTGGAGAAGGCGGGCTTGGTGACGCGCGAGAGCGCCAGCGAAGATCGCCGGGGGGCGTATGCGGTCTTGACTGCGGCTGGGTTAGAACGGTTTAACACGGCCATTCAGGCGCATGTCGCTTTCGTGCGGGAGCATTTTCTGCGCCACTTCAACGAGGCTGAATTACAACAAATGGCCGAGTTCTGGCATCGACTGGAAGCCAGCCAAGATTAAACACCTGAGCTAACCCGCAATGAGTTGATCCGAAAACAGCCTGATCGATTGCGCGCATCGATCAGGCCAACGCCGATTGGTAGCCGATGCCGCCCGTACCGCCTGTGATCAAGATTGTTTTAACAGGCATGGTCATTCCTTGTGGGTGTGTTGTCTTAAGTCAAATTGGGTTGTCGATCAGATTTTACACGAGCGACACTCAGGATCGTATAAGATCACAGTCCATTCTATCATGCCGGGAAGTCATGAAGGTCCTGCGGGCACCGCCGATTCGATCGGGGTGGCAAACAGCCCCTTCAGGCCCGCTCACACCGATGCCCGTAGTTGAACCATCAGCGTGAGTCTGGCAGTATAATCGCTCTGAGCCGCATTGGAGTGTGTCGGTATGACTCTGGCCGGTAGCGTATTACTGGTGCTGTTAGGCATCGCCATCGTTTTCTTCATCACCGAGTGGCTGCGGGCTGACCTCGTCGCCTTGCTGTTGTTGGTCGCCTTAGGGGTGACGGGCATTCTTACGCCGCAGGAGACGCTCTCTGGCTTCAGTCGATCGGCCGTCATCACCATCATGGCGATCTACATCCTGACTGCGGGTTTGGCCAAGACCGGTGCGACGCGCCTACTGGGCGCACGCCTGATGCGGCTGGGCGGTCAGGGTGAATTGCGGCTCAGCGTGGTGTTGATGAGCGCGGGCGCGGTCTTGTCGTTGGTGATGAACAACATCGCGGCCGCCGCGGTGCTCTTGCCCGCCACGATGGGCATCGCGCGCGAACGCAAGATCAGTCCATCGAAACTGCTGATGCCGCTGGCCTTTGGCACATTGCTGGGCGGCATGGCGACGCTGTTGACCACGTCGAATATTTTAGTCAGCGCCGCGCTGCGCGACGCCAATTTCCCCGCATTGGGCTTGTTGGACTTTGCGCCGATCGGCGGACCGGTCGTGATCGTCGGCATCGTGTACATGGCTCTGATCGGTCGTCGCGGACTGCCCCGCCGCGCGCCTGCTGATTGGACGCGCCTGATGGCTGCGTCACATACTCAACTACCGGAAGTGTACGGCTTGCACGAACGCTGGGTGAAAGCCTGCGTCCCAGCGCGCTCGCCGCTGGTCGATCGGACGCTGGCCGAAACCGGCCTGGGTGAGAAACTGGGTGTGAACCTCATCGCCATCTTGCGCCAGGGCAAGTCGCGCGTGGCCCCGTCACCCAACGAACCCTTGCGCGCCGATGATGTGCTCTACCTGCAGGCGCGCGAAGAACAGCTCGGCGATCTGCGGGCACGCGGACTGGAGATTCAACTGGAGTCCAGCGGCTTCAGTCCGCTCACCACCGATAAACTGGCGCTCTTTGAAGTGGTGCTGTCACCGCGCTCGCACGCCGTGGGCAAGACGCTGCGCGCCCTTCACTTCCGCGAAAAGTTCGACCTGAATGTCGTCGCCATCTGGCGCAAAGGCCGCCCCCGGCGGGTGGGCATTGCCGAGATGCCCCTGCATCTGGGCGACGCCTTGCTGGTGCTGGGCCGGCGAGAACGGGCAAATGTAGTGCAGAGCGAAGGTGACTTCCTGGTGCTGACCGACACCGTCGACGAGAGTCTGCGTGTGAACAAACTGAGGGCGGCCACTGCGATCATGGTGATCACCATCATCGTAGCGGCGCTGGGTTGGATTGCCGTGCCGGAAGCGATGCTGGCCGGGGCGCTGGCGGTGGTGCTGATCGGCGCCTTGACCATGGACGAAGCGTATCAGGCCATCGAGTGGAAAAGCATTTTCCTGATCGCCGCCATGTTGCCGGTCGGACTGGCGCTGACGAAGACCGGCGTGGCCGCGTTGATGGGCCAGGGGTTAGTCAACTTGCTGGGCAGTGCCGGAGCGCTCACGGTCGTGGCCGGACTGCTCATCGTCACGACGCTGCTGACGCAAGTGATGAGTGGCCCGGCGGCGGTAGTCATCCTCGCGCCGATCGCCATTCAAGCCGCGCAATCCATGCACGCCGATCCGCGCCTGTTTGCGTTGGCGGTGGCGTATGGCTCCTCGCTGGCATTCATGACGCCGCTCGCTCATCCCGTGAACATTCTGGTCATGGGGCCGGGCGGCTATAAATTCAGCGATTTCTGGCGGGTGGGCTTTGGTTTGACGGTGGTGTTGATCGTCACCATTCTCGCCTTGCTGATGATCAATTGATGGGGCAGCCCTGACAAAACACGCGCCGGAGAGGCGGCTCACGCGCCTCTCCGGCTGAAAGTAGTAGTGGCTGCGGCTGCCGTTTAGCCGCGACCGCGAACCGCTGGCACCGATCGTTGTGTCGTAATGACGCTGTAAAGTGCGCTGACTCCGCGTTGCGACGGCATTGTATAATGAGTCCATGCCCACGCCTATCTTAGCCACCAAACTCTTCATCCCTTCGCCCCGGTCCCGGGCGGTGGCGCGTCCGCGCTTGATCGCACGGTTAAATGAAGGCTTGCAGGCTGGTCGCAAACTCGCACTGATTTCTGCGCCCGCGGGCTTCGGCAAGACCACGCTGGTTAGCGAGTGGATTGCAACACTCACCCCTGCCCGGGCCGCGTGGTTGTCGCTGGATGAAGGCGATAGCGATTTAGCCCGCTTTTTAAGGTACTTCGTCGCAGCGGTGCAGTCGCTTGCGCCGAATTTTGGGCAAGGCGTCCTGGCCGCGCTTCAAGCTTCGCAACCGACCGACGCGCTGCTGACGACGCTTCTCAACGAACTGGCCGCCATCCCCGATCGGTTTGTGGTGGTCCTCGATGATTATCACACGCTTGATTGTAAGCCGCTCGATGACGCGCTCACTTTCTTGATCGATCATCAACCCTCACACCTACAGTTGGTCATCACCACCCGAGAGGATCCGCAACTCCCGCTGGCCCGGCTGCGCGCGCGCGGCCAATTGACCGAACTGCGCGCCGCCGATCTGCGCTTCACGCCCGATGAAGCCGCTGAATTTCTCAATCGCGTGATGGGACTGAATCTTTTGGCGACAGACATCGCGGCGTTAGAGAATCGCACCGAAGGCTGGATCGCGGGCTTGCAACTCGCGGCCATCTCCATGCAGGGCCGCGAGGACGCCGCCGGATTTATCGGGTCTTTTACCGGCAGCCACCATTTTGTGTTGGATTATCTGATCGAAGAAGTGCTGCATCGACAATCATCTGAAGTTCTATCGTTCCTGCTGCACACTTCGATGCTTGATCGCTTGTGCGGTTCAGTGTGTGAAGCCGTGCTGCTCACGCCACCCGGTTCCGGTCAAACGACACTGGAACTTTTAGAGCGCGCCAACTTGTTCATCGTGTCTCTGGACCATGAACGGCAGTGGTATCGCTATCACCGACTCTTCGCTGATTTGCTGCGACAACGGCTGCAACAAAGTGAATCGAACCTTGCGGAGTATCATCGGCGCGCCAGCCACTGGTTCGCCAGCAACAACTTTATGGCCGAGGCGTTTCACCACGCCATCGCGGCCAAAGATTTCGCAGGGGCGGCGGACGTAGCCGAGCGGGCGTGGCAGAGCATGGATGATACTTTCCAGACCAGCGTGTGGCTGGGTTGGATCCAGCAGTTGCCCGAAGCAGTGATCCGCACCCGCCCGGTGCTCTGCACCCAGATTGGCATGGCCCTCATGAATGCCGGTGAACCCGCAGCGAGCGAACGCCGCTTACGAGAGGCTGAAGACTGGCTGGCGGGTTCGGCAGCAGGGATGGTCGTGGTGGAGCAAGCGATGTTTGCGGCACTCCCGGCGATGATCGCCATGGCCCGCGCCTACAACGCGCAAGTGCAAGGCGATCTTTCGGCGACGGTGAGCTATGCCGAACTGGCGCTGCACCTCATCCCGGAAGCGGACATCTTCCGGCGCGCGCAGGCCGCGGTGATGTTGAACTTTACGCACTGGGCCAATGGTAACTTGGCCGCCGCCCGCCAGACGATGACTGATTGGATGAACAGCATGAACCAGTTGGGCAACGATGTGTTTGTGGTCGCCAGCGCTTTTGCCGCGGCTGACATCCTCATCGCGCAGGGCTGTTTGCGCGAGGCGCGGCGCACGTATGAACAGGCAGTGCAGTTAGCGGCTGAGGTTGGCCCGGAAGCGCAATCGATCACCGCGCATCATCACTTGGGATTGGCGCTGCTGCATCATGAGTGGGGCGATGACGCGGCCTGCGCACAGCACTGGCACAAGGCCGAAGAACTGGGCAAACACACGACTTTAGTCGATTGGGCGTATCGTTGGCATGTGGCACAGGCTCGTTTGAAACAGAATACCGGCGACTTCGATGCGGCGCTTGATCTATTGGATGAAGCCCAGCGCGTGTACGTCAAAAATCCCGTGCCCGATCTGCGCCCCATCGCGGCCTTGAAGGCGCACATCTATCTGAAACAAGGACGCTTGGCGCAGGCTCAAGATTGGGCGCGTGAGCGCGGTCTGTCAGCCAGTGATGAGATCACCTATCTACACGAGTTTGAGTATCTCACGCTGGCGCGCGTACTCATAGCGAAAGGTTCCGCGCAACAGGCGAGTGATCTGCTGGAACGCCTACGACAAGCGGCTGAAGCGCAAGACAGATTAGGCAGCGTGCTTGAGATTTCGATTGTGCAAGCACTGGCCTATCAATCACACGGCAACACCCCGGCGCCGCTGGCCGCACTCGATCGCGCTCTGACCCTCGCTGAACCGGAAGGCTACGTCCGCACGTTTGTGACTGAAGGCGAGCCGCTGCGAGTGCTGATTGAAAAGCAGAAGCGCGGTGAGGGCCACCAACCGATCGAGTACGTGAACAAACTCTTAGCCGCTTTCACATCACCGGCAGATACGTCACAATCAGCACGCAACAATCAGCCATCAGCCATGCTTGATTCACTGAGTCCGCGCGAATTGGAAGTGCTGCGCCTCATCGAGCAGGGTCTCTCCAATCAGGAGATCGCCGATCGGTTGTTTTTGGCCGTGAGCACGATCAAAGGTTACACCCGCACTCTCTTCGACAAACTGCAAGTCCAACGGCGTACCGAGGCCGTAGTTCGCGCCCGCGAACTGGGCTTGATCTAATCCCCACAACCCTACTCGCAATCATACTTTAGTAGCTACCCGATCATACCCGCTGTCCGGTATATTACCTGTGCATTGAGCCAGAGGCACACGGTCATGTCAAGCACGTCTGATTCCAGCCAAATGATGAAATACGAGATTCGCGTTGCGGGACATTTGCCCCCGCACTGGAGCGCGTGGTTCGAGGGCTTCACGGTGGTAGGGGAATCCGATGGCACAACGTGCCTCACCGGCCCGGTCATCGATCAGGCCGCGTTGTATGGCTTGCTCAAAAAAGTACGCGATCTGGGCTTGCCGTTGATTTCGGTTAATCCAGTTGTCATTCACTCACAGTAAGGAGCACACACCATGAAAGCCGTTGTCCAAAATGACTATGGTTCACCCGCTGTCCTCGAAGTCGTCGAGATTACCGAGCCAGCACTGAAAGAAAACGAAGTCCGCATCCGCGTTCGCGCCGCCTCACTCAATGCGGGCGATGTCTTCGCGATGCGGGGCCGTCCGTGGCCCATTCGCTTGAGCGCGGGATTCCCCAAACCCAAGAACTACATTCTGGGCTGGGATATGGCCGGGGTGGTTGAAGCGATCGGCCGCCAGGTGACACGCTTCAAACTTGGCGACGAAGTGTTTGGCGCGGGCAAGAGCGCACTGGCCGAATATGTCCACTTCACCGAAGACCAGCTGGCATTGAAACCCGCCAACCTCACCTTTGAGCAGGCCGCGGCTGTGCCGACCGCCGCCGTTACCGCCCTGCGGGGCTTGCGTGATGTGGGCAAGATACAACCGGGGTATAAGGTGTTGATCAACGGTGCGTCGGGCGGCGTGGGGACGTTTGCCGTGCAGCTGGCTACAGCGTTGGGCGCGCAAGTGACCGGCGTGTGCAGCCCGCGCAATGCGGAACTGGTGCGTTCGATGGGCGCGGATCACGTCATCGACTACACCCGCGAAGATTTCACGCGCAACGGCCAGCGCTACGATCTCATTCTGGACAATGTCGCCAGCCGTTCGTTCGCCGATCTGCGACACGCGCTTACTCCGCAGGGTAAAGTCGTTCCCAACAGCGGGCACGCCGGTATGGGCTATGTCTTCAAGGCGTACCTGCTATCCGCGATCAATCGGCAGCACGCGAGCATGTATCTGGCCGTGCCCAACAGCCAAACCCTGACGACGCTGAAAGACCTCATCGAAGCGGGCCAGGTCACGCCGGTGATGGATAAGACCTATCCGCTGAGCGAGACCCGCGCTGCGTTTCAGTATCTGGTCGAAGAACACGCGCGCGGCAAAGTGGTCATCACGGTGGCGTAAGATGAGGAACTCAACCATGTTAGATACCAGAATTCTGCTGGCCGGGCTATGGATTGCAGTGGTGCTGATCTATCTGTACGGCGATGTCATCCGCATCTTCAGCGGGGATGCGGCCAAAATGCTGAGTGGGCAGTTCACGCAGACCATGTGGCTGGGTGTGGCCGTGCTGATGCTGATCCCGATTTTGATGGTGCCGTTGTCGCTGGTGTTGTCGCAACCGGTCAATCGCTGGGTCAACATCGTCGTTGCGGTGTTCTTCTTTCTGTTCAATCTCGTTGGCTTGCCCACCTATCCATCGGCCTATGATAAATTCCTGCTGGCGGTCAGCCTCGTCTTCAATGCGGTCACGGTGTGGATGGCGTGGAATTGGGCGTAAAGCCTTTTTGAATCGCAAGCGGTGTTCTATAATGGACGTATGCCCGCGCCGATTCTCGCCACAAAACTCTATGTCCCTCGTCCCCGGCCTGGCGTTGTTCAGCGCGCCCGATTGATCGAACGGCTGAACGACGGCCTGCACCGCACCCCGGGCGTGCTGCTCATCTCGGCCGCTGCGGGCTTTGGCAAGACCACGCTGGTCAGCGAATGGATCGCGACCCTCACCCCAGAAGTGAGGGTCGCCTGGCTCTCACTCGATGAAGGCGATAATGATCTCACGCGCTTTCTGACCTACCTCGTCGCCGCGGTGCAGACCATTGCGCCCCACATCGGCGCGGCTACGCTGAGCGTGCTGCAATCATCACAGCCGCCCTCGACCGATGTGCTGCTGACGGCGCTGCTGAACGACCTCACCACCGTGGGTGATGTGGTGCTCGTGCTGGATGATTATCATGTAATCGACTCACAACCGATCGATGCGGCGTTGATCTTCCTGGTCGAACATTTGCCACCCCAGTTGCGATTGGTCATCGCCACCCGAGAAGATCCGCCGCTCCCGCTGGCCCGCTTGCGTGTGCGCGGTCAATTGACTGAACTGCGCGCCGCCGACTTGCGATTCACGCCCACCGAAGCCGCCGAGTTTCTCAATCGGGTTATGGGGCTGACTCTTTCGGCTGATCATATCGTTGCTTTAGAGCATCGCACCGAGGGCTGGATCGCGGGCTTGCAACTCGCCGCGATTTCGATGCAGGGCCAGCCGGACGCCGCTCGATTTATCGAATCGTTCACGGGCAGTCATCGCTTCGTGCTGGACTATCTGATCGAAGAAGTCTTGCAGCGCCAACCCGAACATGTCCGCAACTTCTTGCTGCAAACGTCCATTCTTGAGCGGTTGAGCGGGCCGTTGTGCAACGCCCTCACCGATCGGGCTGACAGCAAAACGCTGTTGGACACCTTGGAGCGCGGCAACCTCTTCGTCATTCCGCTCGATGATCAGCGCCAGTGGTACCGCTATCACCATCTCTTTGCCGAGGTGCTGCAAGCGCACTTGCGGGAACAGCAGGCCGATCGAGTGGCCGAGATTCATCGGCGCGCGAGCGTGTGGTATGAGCAGCATGATTTGCCCGCCGAGGCCATTCGTCACGCGTTATCGGCGCAAGATTTCGATCGAGCCGCGAACCTGATCGAGCGCGTGTGGCTGGCGATGGACCTGCGTTATCAATCGGCGGCGTGGCTGCGTTGGGCGCAGGCGCTGCCCGAAGACTTGATCCGCGTCCATCCGGTGCTTTGCCTGGGCTATGGTTGGGCCTTGCTGAACGGTGGCGAGTTGGAGGCGAGCGAGGTTTGGTTGCGTGCAGCCGAACGCTGGCTGGAACCGCGCGACAACGTAGCGACATCCATGATCGTCGCGGATGAAGCCGAGTTTCAAGCGTTGCCCGCCTCGATCGCAGGTGCGCGGGCCTATCGTGCTTTGGCCTTGGGCGACATCGCCAACACCAAAGTATATGCGCGTCAGACACTCGCGCTGGTCCGTCAAACTGATCTTGTCCGGCGCACGCAAGCCACTGCGCTGCTGGGCATGGCCGAATATGCCGACGGTGATCTGGCCGCGGCCGAGCACTATTTGCTGGATTTTCAGACGCTGATGTGGCAGGCAGATGATCTGGCAAACGCCATCGGCATCACTTTCGTTTTGGCCAACATTCATCTGGCGCAAGGCCGTCTGCGTGAAGTGGTCGGTGCTTATCAACAGTCACTGGCACTAGCGCATCAGCGCGGCGCGTCGTTCTTCATTGGCGTATCCGATTTGTATCGCGGTCTCAGCGAGGTGCTGTGCGAACAAGGCGACCAAGAAGCCGCGATGCAGCAGTTGCTGACCGCTCAGCAGTTGGGCGAGCATGGCGCGCTGACCGGCTGGCCACAGCGTTTGGCCGTGGCGCAAGCGCGATTGAAAATTGCTCAAGGTGATTTAGTCAGTGCGCTCGTTTTGCTGGATGAAGCCGAACGCCAATACGTACGGAATCCACTCCCCGAGTGGCCCATCGCGGCGATCAAGGCGCGCATGTGGATCAGGCAAGGCCGGTTGACCGAAGCGCAGGCGTGGGTGCGTGATCAGAGATTGTCGCCCACCGACGACCTGAGTTACTTGCGTGAATTCGATCATCTCACCTTGGCGCGAGTCCTCCTCGCCCAGTACAAAACCGATCGAACTGGTGACACTCTGCAAGCGACGCTGGCATTACTGGAACGATTGCTGCACGCGGCTGAAGCAGGCGGCCGCAACGGCAGTGTGATCGAAATTTTGATCGTGCAGGCGCTGGCCCATCAGGCGCAGCAAGATCTTCCGCACGCGCTCGATTCGCTGGAACGCGCCCTGACGCTGGCTGAACCGGAAGGCTACAGTCAACTCTTTGTTGATGAGGGCGTACCTCTGGCCGAACTCCTGAGAAAACTTGAAGGCGGAAAGCGGCAGACGTATATCCATCACTTGCTGGTGGCCTTTGGCGTCGAAGAACTTCAGCCTTCACCCCTCAGCCCTCAGCCTTTGATTGAACCATTGAGCGAGCGCGAACTCGAAGTCTTGAAGTTACTCGGCACCGAGTTGAGCGGCCCGGAAATGGCCCGCAGACTCAGCGTGTCACTGAACACCCTGCGCACCCATACCAAAAACATCTACAGCAAACTCGGGGCGAATAACCGGCGGGCGGCCATTCGTCGCGCAGAAGAACTCAAGTTGTTGTAACGAACCTGAAGGCGGTTGCTCCGTGACCACGTCCCCGCGGGCGTAACGACATCGTGCCACCGACCGCGAGGACGCGGCCGATGAGCAATCCAGCAACTCTCAAAGACCTTCAGCCCTGGCGCAATCCGCCGGGGCTTTTGTTTGCCTCGCGCTCTCCTGTTCAGGAACTAACCTTACGCGGCCGTCATTGCGAGCCGCTCTGCGGCGAAGCAATCTCATTTTCCGGCTTTACAGATTGCTTCGTCGGCCTGCGGCCTCCTCGCAATGACGCGTGAACTGCGTAAAGTGAGTCAGTAAATCACCACCTCAATCACCACATCATGTGATGACGCCTCACCACATTGAAGTGTATTCTCTTTATCGAAGAGGCCAAGCATGACTGACGCATACCCCACCACCGAAGATCAAGCCGAGCCTGCGAGCTACGAAATTCGCCTCAAAGGACACCTTGAGGCCCGGTGGACCGATCGGTTTGGAAACATGACCATCACGTTGGCCGAAGACGGCGAGACGCTCCTTAGCGGGCCGGTGCTCGATCAAGCGGCGCTGCATGGCCTGCTGAAAAAAGTGCGTGATTTAGGCTTGCCTTTGATCTCGGTCAATCCTGTTCGATCCTGTCCGACCGATGTCGCAGAGGTCAAACAGTCAATTGAGTCAAGCCACTCGTAAAAAAACGAATCAAACAACTCTGGAGGAATTCTCATGAAAGCCATTGTCTACACCGAATACGGATCACCCGATGTGCTGCATCTCACCGACGTGCCGAAGCCTGCGCCCAAGGACAACGAAGTCTTGATTCGCATCCGAGCCACCGCCGTCACCTTTGGGGACCTGATGGCGCGCAATTACAAGGCCATCTCGCCGCGCACGTTCAACATGCCCGCCATCTTCTGGTTCATGGCAAAAATATCGTTTGGTCTCCAAAAACCGAAGCGGGCCATTCTGGGCAGCGAGTTCGCCGGGGAAGTTGAAGCGGTCGGCGACGCGGTCACGAGATTCAAGCCGGGGGATCCGGTCTTTGGCTACCGGGGTGAGAGCATGGGCGCGTATGCCGAATATGTCTGTATGCCTGAAGACGGCGTGATCGCCCTCAAACCGGCCAACCTCACGTATGAAGAAGCCGCCGTCATTCCGTACGGTGCCATCTATGCGCTGAATTTGCTGCGCAAAGCCAAAATCCAGCCGGGGCAGAAGGTCCTGATCAACGGCGCGAGCGGCGGCATCGGTTCGGCGGCGGTGCAGCTGGCCAAACATTTCGGCGCAGAAGTGACCGGGGTCTGTAGCACGCCCCGCTTGAACTTTGTGAAAGCCCTGGGGGCCGATCACGTCATCGATTACACGCGCGAAGACTTCACGCAGAACGGCGAAACGTACGATCTGATTTTCGACATCCTGGGCAAGAGTTCATTGGCGCGCTGTCAGAACTCGCTCACGCCCAACGGCACTTTGCTCTACGCCAGTTTCAAGGTGAAGCAGCTGCTTCAAATGCTGTGGACGTCTCGAAGTAACGGCCGGAAAGTCATCTGCGCGCTGGCTCCCGGCAGCCGCGCTGACTTGATGACCATCAAAGAGTTGATCGAAGCAGGCAAACTCAAAGCCATCATCGATCAACGCTATCCGCTGGAGCAGACGGCGCAGGCGCACCGGTATGTGGAGTCGGGGCACAAGCAGGGGAATGTGGCCATTCATCTGGCGTGATCCGCACGGCTGACGCCGTTCGCAGCGCTGTCGATCGCAAGTCACGCCCTCCAAGCAACGCACCGCCCGATCAGATTTCTACATCCGATCGGGCGGTGTTGCTGCACTCAAAACGCTCATCTTCGACGATCAAATTCGCTTCAACTGCCCGGCGCTTCAGCTTGACGAATGCGTGGCGTAGCACTATGCTCATGGCCGGGAGTCGACGCGATGACTGAACCCCACAAGACAGACGACGGCACCAGCGCTTTGCTGCGCAAGTTGTTCAACACACCTGACCTGGAGCAGTTCATGGCAGGCAATGCCGCGGACATGGCGGTGCCGTCCTTTCATGCCTATATCACGGACATCTGTCAGGCTACCGGCCAGGTGCCCGAGCAAGTGATCAAGCAGGCGGCGATTGAACGCACCTACGGGCATCAACTGTTTAATGGCACGCGCAACCCGTCGCGCGATAAGGTGATTCAACTGGCTTTTGGCTTGCGGCTGGATTTAGAGGACACCCAGCGCCTGCTGCAAGTCGCCCAGAAAAGCCCACTCTATCCCCGAATCAAGCGCGATGCGGCGATTCTGTATTGCCTCAAGAATCGCAAGGACATTCTTGAAACGCAAAGCGTGCTGCACTCTTTGGGCCTGACCTTATTAGGTGGCGAATAGTCATGACCGATGCGCTCGTTGAAGATTTTCTGGCTCAGTTCGATGACAGCCGTTTCCCCGTCGATTTTTTGCAGCGTTACGAATTGCTGGAGTGTCTCTCGCAGACGGCGTTGGGCGAGACCCTGTTGGTCAAAGACCGGCAGACCGGCGAATACTCCATAGCTAAATGCTACGCCGAGAAAGCCCTCGTTGCCCGGACAACCGAAAGTGACCTGCTGAAGCGACTGCAACACACGGGCCTGCCCGCCCTGATCGGCGAACATCACAACGAGCAGACGTTGTGTGTGGTCCGCGCCTTCGCGCCGGGCCAGTCGCTGGATCAGTTCGTCCGCGAGTCGCCACTCACCGATCGGCAGGCGCTGGCGATTGCGCTGCAACTGTGTGATATTCTGACCTATCTCCACGGGCAAACTCCGCCCGTCATCCATCGCGACATCAAACCGCAAAACATCATCATCGATGATCAAGGGAAAGTCACGTTGATTGATTTTGGCGTTTCCCGCCTGTTCAATGAAACCTCACAGGCCGATACGCTGTGTTTCGGCACCCGGCACTATGCCGCGCCGGAACAGTATGGCTTTTCTCAATCGGACGCCCGCTCTGATATTTACTCGCTGGGCGTGGTGCTGGGCTGGCTGTTGACGGGCCGCGCGGATGCGGCGCACGCCCCACAGTCCATCCCCAACTCCCGGCTGGCGAAGATCGTTGCCACCTGCACGGCCTTCGATCCCAAAGACCGCTTTCAAACCGCCGCCCAGGTCAAGGACGCCTTAACGGGGCGAACAGTCCGCCGCCGCCGATTACTCGTGGCCCTAAGCGCAATGCTGATGATTCCCGCGTTGATTCTGCTATGGTTCAACCTTGCGGGTCTGCCCAACCAACCGATCGCTGATCTCACCTTCAAAGAACCCCTGATTGAACAGGCCGTGCGTCTGACTCTCGACAAAGCCGAAGATGAGACTCTATCAGAGGACGACCTAGCATCCATCAGCGAACTGTACATCTTTGGCGACAAAGCCGCCGCCAACGAAAAAACCTTCCAGGTCTATGCCACCCGCTTTGCCAATAGCGAGGGGACCGTCCGGCGCGGCAGCATCAAATCGCTGGCCGATGTGGCCCGGCTGCCCAATCTGCGCCGCATCTCGCTGGTCTATCAAAACATCACCGATCTCACGCCGATAGTCGGACTCCTCAATCTGGATAACCTTGATTTGCGGCACAATCCCGTGGCCGATGTGACACCGCTCGCCCAGGTGTCATCGCTGCGAGACCTGAGCCTGTTTGACACCAACGTCACCGATTTGACGGTCTTGCGCGCTTGCCCGCATCTATCCACGTTGGATGTTGGCTATACGCCCATCACCTCGACGGCGGCACTGGACGGGCTGGACGGGCTGCAAGTCCTGAAGATCCGCAAAGCCCCGCTGCAAACCCTCGACCACATCGGGACGCACCCCTTGCTGGAAGAGATCTACCTGTCGGAAACCCAACTCCTCGATCTTGCCCCGCTCCTTGATCTGCCTCGCCTGCGGCTGGTGGAAGTGGACGATCGACTGCGCACCGCCGCCGAAGCCATCGCCGGACAAGCCGCGTTCAAGATTATCCACCAGTAATTTCCTTGAGAAGGTTAGATTTCACTCGGCAGTTAAAACTGCACCTACAAATACACGAAGTCGGCCTGCGCCGACTAGCCGACGCCGGTCGGCTTCGTGTGGCTGTTGCCGCGAATTGCCCATGTCCGCCGCAGTGCGGCGGTGGGCCGCTGGGCGCATTCGCCGGGACGACAATTTAACATTGCCAAGTTTTACTCCTCTCATCAACCACCCCAATGTGTGCAGCGTGCACACCTATAGGCACATCTTGTTCGCTATAATATTCGCTGGGTTTCCCGCTAACAGGTGGCAAAAGGCCATCATCCCCGCCGGAGTGACTAACGAACTCACCTTACGCAGAAACGGCATCCCTATGTCGTTTTCGCAGGGCGGACATGGGGATGTCCGCCTACGGAGTGCGTAAGGTGAGTAACGAATTCTCACAACCAGTCACAGTCTGCCGTTAGAGCACCACTGTCCGATCGAGCCAGGGAGAGGAGCGCGCGTTATCGAACGATTCCAACCATCTGAAGGAGCACATCATGAACCGTCGATCCGTCTTCGCTATTGCGCTCGTCCTGGTATTCGCACTGAGTGTGGCCGCGCTGATTTTTTCCGTCGCCGTCCCGGCCAGCGCCCGCCCGCACACCGCCCCCGTCATCGATCCGCCTGCGCCGCGCTTCGCGCCATTTGATGGCCTGCCGGAAGAATTGCCAGCACAGTTACGCGCCGCCTACGCCGCACAGGCGCAGCGTCCCACCGCTGCGCCCGATGTCATCCTGTTCAAATGGACGCCGGGCAATCAGGCCCGTCCCGGCGGCGTGATGGTCTACAGCGTCTACTTTGCCAATCAAGGCTTGGACGCGGCCGTCAACGTCATCATCACCGACGTGCTGCCCGCGCTAACAACGTATGCGGGCGATACCAGCGGATTGCCTGTGACGACCGACGGCGGCGTGATCACGTGGACACTGGGCGCGATGCCCGCTCGCACGGACGGTTCGTTCAACGTCACGCTCAACGTCGATGCCGCCAACTCGATCGGTTCAACGCTGCCCGATAATTGCGCTCGCATCAGCACGACCACCGGCGGCGATGATGTCGCCAACAATGAAGGCTGCACGGGCGGCGTCAACATCGTCAACGACACCCTCGATATTTCGGTGCAGACCTGGCCGGGCGGCTTCTTCGACGCGGCGTCCGGACAGGAGTATCCGTTTACGCTGCAAGTCTGCAACTTCAACAGCACGCCCGCCGGGCCGGTGCGCATCACCGATACGCTGCCGCTGTCCACCACGTTTTCGCGCTGGGAGCCGGGTGGGTACTGGCCGTGGTTGTTGACGCTGATCACGACCAGCAACAATCAGGTCGTGTTCGAAGCGCCCGGTATTCCGGCCAACAACTGTGGTGAAGTGCGGCTGTTCGTGCTGGTGGATGCGGCCGCGCCGCAAGGCACGCGGCTGCTCAATCAATTGCGCGGTTATACGCCCGGCGATACTGATCCCAACAACAACGAAGCCAGCAATGACGCCACGCGTGTCCGCGTGCCGCGCATCGATCTGAGTGCGCAGCGCCGCTTGAGCTGGGGAGCCTTTGGCTTTGAAACCGACCTCGCCAACAACGGCAACACCGCCGTGTCCGCGCTGCTGACCGACACGCTGCCGGTGAGCGCCACGTTCCGATCGGGCAGCGGCCAATTGCAGGCCGCCACGCGCACACCCATCACGCCCACTGTGATCGACGCGCGCACCATCGTCTGGAATCTGGGCACGCTGCCGGTGGGCTTCGGCGCGCAACTGCATTATGAGTTGGACGTTGCGCCGGGTGCGAGCAGCCCGCTGGAAAACTGCGGCACGCTGGCGGCGAATGTGCCCGACGACACGCCCTGGAATAACACGGCCTGCGCCGAAGCGACCCCGTTGAGCGCAGGCGCGCACGTGCAAATCGCTCAAGCGCACAACTGGCAGAACAACTTCTCACAGATCGAATACATTCTGTACCTCACCAACACCGGCGATCAGGTGCTGGACGATGTGTGGATCACAGACACGTATCCGCTAAGCACTTCGATGCAGGGCAATTACAACATGGCGGTGACTTCGAAAATTACCGACACATGGGATGTGCCCAATCGGCAGCGCGTGTTCTGGATCGATCAGCTTCAGCCCGGCGAAGTGGTGCGTGTGTGGCTGTACGTCAATCCCGATGACGCCAATGCGCGACCCCGCACATACACCAATACGCTGCACATCGATGCGCCCGCGTCTATCACCTCGAGCGATGAAACCACGCTCGGTGAATTTACCAACATCGAGCTGCGCGTGAACAGCGGGCAGCTTGATCTGTGGGGCAATGCTGTGCCGGGCGCGACGGTGCGCGTCACCACGATTGACACTTCAACGACGACGACGGTGGGCCAGCCGTGGGATGCCACCAGTTGGAGTCTGTACACGACCGGCGCGATCAACGCGGGTGATACGGTCACGGTCGAAATCGACGGCGGCTTGCAAGCCCCGATTGTCCTGCACGTCCCGTCGCCCTTCACTGTGGCCGCGAACTCGGCCGCCCGCCAGATCACCGGGCAGGTCGATACGCTGAATCACGCCGAATTGAGATTCGACGTGTACGGTTATCTCGATACGACGGTGCGGACCGACAACAGCGGCCACTTCACGCGCACACTGCCGATGATGGAGCGCGGCCAGCAAGGCGAGATGATCGATCGGGTGCAGAACGACGCGCTGACTGTGGCTTATCATGCCAACTTCACTTCGCCAGATCTGCTGTTGACGGTTAATCCCTCGCATGATTGGATCGAACTCAACTATGCAGTGGGTCACACCTTGTGGCTTACCGTGACGGATGCCGCAGGCAATACCAAAGCCACACTCACCGATGTCACGCAAATCGTGCCGTGGTGGGGGGGCAGCAACAATACGGGCTACTCGACCAATCTTAATTCGAGCACCTGGGTGCCCGACCGGCCAGACATGGAAGCGGGCGACTGGGTGTATGGCGCGCTGGATAACGGCTTCACCAGCACGCTAAAAATCGGCACCGTCACGGGCGTGCTCGATGTGCCCAATGCGACGGTCACGGGCGCGTTCGATGTGCCGTGGTACGCAACCACGCTCAACGCCGCCTGCTGGATCGACAATACGCCCGGCCGTGTCGACTTCACGGCCGCGTCCAATGGCGGCGCGTACACGTGCGACTTCTCGCCGCAGACTTTCCGCCCCGGCGATACGATCAGCGTGGAATATGAAGATATTACGCTCGATCGGGTGCGCTATGTCTTCAATGTGCCCGGCCCGGATATGGCGATTAACGTATGGGCACAAGGCCAACCCGCCGCGGGCAGTCGCTACTGGTACTGGCTGGAATATCGCAACGACGGCGATCTAATTGCCTCCAACGTGGTCCTCACCGACACGTTGCCCGCGGAAGTCACTTACGTCAGCGATAATTCCGGCGTCACGCCGACAATCGCGGGCAATCAAGTAGTGTGGTCGCTGGGCACACTGCCGCCCAGCACAAGTCGCCGCTTCCCGCTGATCGTCGAAGTGGCCGCGGGCACGACCGTTGGCACACCGCTGCACAACGTCGCCGAAGTCGCCGACCCTGATGATTGGCGCAACACGGGCAACAATTCGCAGAGCCGCGATGACACCGTGGTCGCGCTCAATGTTGATCTCAACGTAAACGTGTGGAATCAGGGCGCGCAGCCCGCGCCCGATAACGAGTACGTGTATCGCATCGATTACGGCAATCAGGGCAGCACCGGCAGTGGCGCAGTGATCCTCACACACACGCTGCCCGTGTCGTCCACCTATGTCAGTTTCTTCTCGGATGATCCGTTGTGGGCGCTCGCCAGCAGCAGCGGCACGCAAGTGGTCTTCACGCGCCCGATGATCCCCGGCTGGCATGGCGCGCCGTTATACGTGCGGTTGCATTTGGATGCGGCGGCCACCATCGGCACACAGTTGGACACGCAGGTGGACATCCGCACGACCCATGAGACCGGCCCGCTCAACAACAACACGGCCACGCACACGCAATCCGTGCAAGACCCGGGGCTGAATCTGGCGCTGGATAATTTCTTTGAGTCCGGCAGCACCGTACCCGATCACGACGTGACCTTCCGTCTGGGCTATCACAACTGGGGCAATGTGCCCGGCACTGACACGCGCATCACAGGCACACTGCCTGCGGGCACGACCTTCGTCACCTCGACGCGACAAGTCTATGCGTACAATCAATGGCAAAACGAGCCGTTAACACCGCTGTCGATCAGCGGCCAGCAGATCGTGTGGGCGATCGGCACACTGCCGACGGGCAGCGACGGCGTGTTGCGCATAACCCTGCGGATTGATCCCGCCACCTCGATCGGCACGGTGCTGACCTACACGGCCCGTCTCGGCGCGGCTGAGGTCGACGGCGATGACAGCAACAACACGGCCGCCGACTTCATCGTGGTGCGCGGCGCTGGTCCCAACTTGATGGTGCGCAAGAACGGCTACTGGCAAGGCGACACGCGTATTCGCTACGATCTGAATTTCTACAATGTCGGCACGGTGCCCGTTTACGGCTTCACGTTGACCGACACCTATCCGGTTTCGACTACGCTGAACAACTACGGCGAATTCTGGAGCAGCACCTCGACGCATGATGCGGGCGCGCGACAAGTCGTATGGACGCTGTCCGATCGGATCGATGCGGGCAACAACGGCGGCAATTGGTTGGAAGTCAACGTCGATCCGGCGATTGCGAAGGGCGTGTGGTTGACGAATACGCTGGCCATCAACCACCCGATCGGCGAGATCGCGCCCGACGATAACACGGCCTATGAAGTCGTCACCACCGGGCCGGATGTGTACGTGATCGAATCAGTCGAGCGTGAGACGGTGCGGCCCAATGAAGTGGTGACGTTCCGCCTGCGCGTGGGCAATGCGGCGGGACGCGGCATGGATGGCACGCAAGGCAACGTCATCGTGACGGACACCTTGCCCGCGGGCGTGACCTTCATGGGTGCGCACTGGCGCGACTGTGTGTTCTGCATGCCGCCGCAAACGCTCACCGGACAACAACTCGTACTTGATCTGAATACCTTGCCGAGCAATTGGTGGGGTGATCTGGATGTGGTGGTGCGTATCACGACCACGGCGCAAGCGGGTGATCTCTTCATCAACGAAGCCGTGATCGCCAGCAACAACGCCGCCGACATCGATCCGGTGTGGGGCAACAACGCATCGTCGGCGCACGTGCTGTTGAGCAATCCGGCCTTTGAAGTGAGCAAGGTCCGATCGGGCAGCGGTGTGGCCGGAACGGTGATCACGTATGCGCTGAGTGTCAGCAATACGGGCAATCTCACCGGCACCAACGTCAGCGCTATCGACGTTGTGCCCAGCGGCGTGACCTACGGGGGCGGCGGCGTGTTTGGCAGCGGGCAAGTCTCGTGGACGCTGGCAAGTGTCGCGCCGGGGCTGAGTGGCTCAATCGGCTGGTTCACCGGCACGCTGACGTGCACAGCCAATACGCCGATCATCAATCAGCAGTATCGCGTGATATCCAGCGCTCAAGGCGTCACTTCGACGAATGGCGTGGCGGTCAGTTTCACGACGATCACGCCGACGATCAACGTGGCTTTCACGCGTTCGCCCGCCACGCTGATCGGCAGCGGCAGTGTGACGTTTACCAGCACAGCCAGCACCGATGGCACACCGTTGACATATGCGTGGACCTTTGGGGATGGCGCAACAGGTACGGGCTTGAACGCCACACACGTTTACACGCGACCCGGCACGTACACGGTGACGTTGACGGCCACCGACGGCTGCAGTTTTGCGAAGTTGGGCAGTATGAGCAATGCGGTGACAGTGCAGAACTATCGCGTGTTGCTGCCGCTGGTGCGTCGCGGCTGAGCAGCGCGGATGTAGTGAGTTGATCAATTGGGCCGGGCGCACAATCTGTTGGTTGTGCGCCCGGCGAACTGGCTGAAGGTGCGCTTAACGCGTCGCCAACATTCGCGCCCAGTCTGACACGGCCACGCACTCCCTTAATTTTAAGGCTGTTCATGATCCGAGGGTGCCTTGCTGAAGCCGCCAGATCAATCACGCCACATGGAATCGATCGCCCAGACGTACAAGGCCAGGTAGGCGATGGCCGCCAGCATCAGCAACCCGATCAGCCCCACTGCCAGGCGTACTCGCCAGCGCGGGCTACACCGCCACCACACTCCGGCGAACACGAACGCGCTCACCAACGCCATCAACAGGCCCGGCTCAATCAATACGGGTTGACCCGGTATCATATGCAACCTCGACTTTCCCCAGATTGTACCGGGCTGTTCCATTGTCGCTCGACGCACGCTCAAGCCGCCGAATTCGCGCCGAGGACGGTGCTGTGAGTAGCGATTCACAGGACTTTGGAAAAGCCCGGCCCGATTGTAACACGCGGCCTAGATCGACGTATAATGGGAGTGGCTGAAGGCTTCGAACCTAAACGCTCAAGCCGACATTGAACCAGCGGCCGTCTGACGGCGGTCGTCGCCGGTGAAAGGCGCGTATGCCACCCTATCTTCTGACCTCGATCCTGTTTGGTTCTGCCGTCTTGTGCGCCGTGCTGACCCTCTATACCTGGCGGCGGCGCACGGTGGCGGGCACGCGCTACCTCATGCTGGTGCTGGTCGGCAGCATCCTGTCCATGATCGGCTACGGGCTGGAATTGATCACGCCCGATCTACCCGGTAAACTGTTGTTCGTTCAATTTCGCTATTTGGGCACCGCTCTGGCGACGCCCGCGTTTGTGCTGTCTGCCCTGTGGTATGCGGGGCGCGAGCGCTGGCTGGCCCCGCGCTACATCGCCCTGATCGCGCTGCTGCCCGCCCTGTCCGAAATCCTGTTTCTCTTCAACGACTGGCACCATCTGCACTACGTGACCGTGGGGCTGGCCGCCGCGTCCGGCTTTCCCCAACTGGTCAAGACCAATGGCCCGCTGTATTGGCTGTATATTATTCATTCCCTGGCCTACGTCATTCTGGCTGCCGGGGTAACGCTGCACACGCTGTTGACCGCCTCGCGCTCACAGCGCCGCCAGGCCGGGTTGGTGTTCGCCGCGACCAGCATTCCGTTGTTTGCCACCTTGATCTATCTGGCCGGGCTGCGGCCCTACGGCTTTTTCAACTTCACGCCGCTGGCTTTTTCGATCACGGGCTTGACATTGGGTCTGGCGATCTTTCGCTATAAACTGCTTGATCTGCGCCCGATTGCCTATCGCGCTGCGCTGGATCGCAGTTTGATGGGGGTCATCGTGCTCGATCGGACGGGGCGGATTGCCGATTTGAACCGCGCCGCTCAGACGCTATTGAACGTCCAGTTGCGCGAAGCGCTGGATCAACCCGTGAGCCAGGTCAGCCGCGAGTGGCCGGCGTTGACTGAGCGCCTGGCGCACGGCCCGGCCATCAACGAAGATGTCGTCTGGGAGCGGGCCGGCCTCAAGCGGGTGTATGCCATCGAGACCGCCTCGTTGCAGGCCGACGGCCAGGTGCTGTTGTTGCACGATGTCACCGCGCAGCGCGCCGCCGAGCAGCGCACGCTGGCCCAACAGCGCCTGAGCGCGACATTGGAAGAGCGCGAACGATTGGCGCGTGAATTGCACGACGGCATCGCCCAGGTGGTGGGCTATGTCAGCCTGGAGACCGGCAAGGCGCTGGAAGATCTGGCCCAACACCGGGTCGATGCGGCGCAGACCACGTTGACGCATTTGCAGCAGGTGGCGCAAGACGCGCATGCCGACCTGCGCGACTTTATTTTGGGCGTGCGCACCGGCGAAGCGACCGTCAAGGGTTTCTTCCCGACGCTGGAAAAATATCTGGAACAACTGCGCGTGAATTATCATTTGTCGGTCACGCTGTCCCGCCCAACCGATTGGCCCGACGACCTGATCGGTCCCGGCGTGGAGGCGCAGTTGCTGCGCGTCATTCAGGAGGCGCTGACCAATGTCCGCAAGCACGCGCAGGCGTCCAGCAGTAGCGTGACGTTTACGCTCAGCGCGACGACCGTGCAGGTCATCATCGCCGATAACGGGTGCGGCTTTACGCCCACTCCGCCGGATGCCGACGCGACGGCTCATTTTGGCTTGCCGATGATGCGGGAGCGGCTGGCCGAAATCGGCGGGACGGTGGAAGTCCGATCGGCCATCGGGCTGGGGACGCAGGTCGTCGTGCAAGCGCCGCGCCGGGTTGCGCAAGGCGAGCACCTCGTCGGTCTGCGGGTGCTTATCGCCGATGATCAGCCGTTGTTCCGGGACGGCCTGCGCAACTTATTGACGGCGCGCGGGGTGCGCTGTGTGGGGCTGGCCGAGAATGGCCGTCAGGCGTGCGAACTGGCGCGGCAGGTGCAGCCGGACCTGGTGTTGCTGGATGTGAACATGCCGGACATGGACGGGCTGGCCGCGCTCAAAGAGATTAAGGCCGAGCAGCCGCACCTGAAAGTGGTGATGCTGACGGTGGCTGATACATCGACGCTGCTGCGCGAGGCGTTGAATGCGGGTGCGAATGGTTTCTTGCTGAAGAATCTGACGCCGACTGAGTTCTTCAGTTTGCTCGAGCGGCTGGCGCGCGGCGAAGCGGTGATTGCGCCGGACCTGGCGGCGCGCGTGCTGCAAGAGACGGTGGTCAGCGATGAGTTGAGCGCGCGGCAGCAGCGCATCCTGACGCTCATCGCGCAGGGCAAGACCAACAAGGAAATTGCCGCAGAGTTTGTGCTGACCGAGGCCGCCATCAAGTATCACGTGGGGCAGATTTTGGAGCGATTGGGCGCGGCGACGCGCGATGAGGCAGTGACGGTGGCGCGTCAGCGCGGCTGGCTGGACTGAAACGCGGGCCGCCGGGGCCTGGGGGGCTGATCGGTTTTGCCGACCAGCCCCTGTTTTTTGCCCCATATTGTTTCTTTTTTTGTTTCAAAAACCTCTGTTTATACCTAATTTAGTCTCTTTTTATACTCGATTTAGACTATCAACTCTTTGAATCGGGTGTAGATTAGGTGTTCCACAGAGGCACACCTATGACTTTGATCAAGCAGATCCTCATTGCAGGCGATTCTTTGTATCTGGCCGCGCTGGCGTCCGAGTTGGGCCGGCTGCCCGGCGTGGTGGTGGTGATGGCGGGCGAGGTGGCCGATCCGCTGGCGTTGGCGAGTCCCCCGGACGCGATTTTGGTGGAGCGTCAGGATGGTCTGACTGCGGCGCTGGCGCAGATCTACCCGGACGCGTTGGTCGTTGCACCCGACGGGCTAAGGCAGTCTGTCACCACCCTGTCGGCCAAACACACCAACCTCAAGACGCTGGATGATTTGCTGACTGTGCTACAAGCGTCGCGCCCTCTTTAAGGAGAAACCATGAACGCACATCGCATTATCCGCAGCAGTGTCTTGTTTGTCTTCACCGTGGTGCTGGCCGTGGCGCTGCCCTGGCTGTTGACCGGCCATGGGCCAGTCGCTCGCGCCGCGACCCTGCAGGTCTGCCCGGCGGCTTGTCCTTACACCACCATTCAGGCGGCGGTCACGGCGGCCAGTTCCGGCGATACGATCAACATCGGCGAAGGGACTTACCCTGAGCATGTGGTTGTGGGCAGTAAGGTATTAACGTTTGTCGGTGCAGGTGCGAGCAGCACGTTTGTGGACGGCACAAACAATGGCCGTGTCTTCAGCGTCACGGCGGCCAGCGCTACCTTCGCCGACCTAACCATTCAGAACGGCAAGGTCATCAGCGACAGCGGCGGCGGCATCTACGCCAACGGCGCGCTTACGCTGACCGACGTGGCTGTGCTGAACAACCGATCGGAGTCCCGTCTCGTCGGCGGCAACGTCGACGGCGGCGGCGGGGTGCGTGTCCTGGGTGCCTTGTCTGTGACGGGCGGCCGGTTCGAGAATAACGCGGTGCCAACGCCGCTCGGCGAAGGCGGCGCCATTCGCAGCAATGCGGCAGCGGCTCCCCATCCGAGCGTGACCATCTCGGGCACGGTCTTTATCAGCAACACGGCCAAGTATGGGGGGGCGGTTTCCGCGGGTGGGACCACGCGGATCACCAATACGCAGGTGGCCTCTAATACGGCGACTGCCGGCGGCGGCGGCGTGTATGTCGGCACGTCCAGCCCATCCGTGACGCTGTCCGGGTGCACCATTGAGCACAACACGACGCTCGACGGGAGAGGCGGCGGTGCGAATATCGCTGGCACAGATCTGATGATCTCCGGGTCCATCATCCAGCACAACACGACGATCACCGGGACAGGCGGCGGCGGGGTGTACGTGGTATACGGGCTGACGGTGACTGGCACCCAGTTTATCGGCAACCGAGCCGAACATACCGAAGGTACAGTAACAGGCTCCGGCGGTGGGCTGTATGCCGTTAATTATGCATCGGCGCGCACGGTAGTGGACACGGATTTCATCAGCAACACAGCGGGCCAGTATGGCGGCGGTTTCTATACGGGCGGTGGGCCGGTGACGCTGACCAACACCCGTTTCATCAGCAACACCTCCTATCTCGTCGGCGGCGGGGCGCGCCTCACCGGGGCAGCGAAGGTGGTCGACTCCGAATTCACCAGCAACAGCGCCATCAGCAGCACCGGCGGCAGTGGCGGCGGACTATATCTCGACAGTACAGCGACGGTGACCGGCACCGAATTCACCAGCAACTGGTCTGGCAACCTCGGCGGCGGGCTATATGCCTTCGGCGCGGCGACGCTGACCAACAGTCAGTTCACCGGCAACAGCGCTGCCGCCGGCGGCGGCGCATACTTCTACGGTGCGGCAACGCTGGTTGATGCACCGTTCGCAGATAACACGGCCACTAACGATGGCGGCGGGCTGTTTGCCCGTGCCAGCCTGCTGATGACCGACACGCAGTTGATCCGCAACCGCGCCGCCAATGGGGGCGGTATCTATATCTCTGGCAATACGGCCGGCGCGAGCCGCATGGTCAACGTGCTGCTGGCGGCCAACAGTGCCATTACCAACGGGGCCGCGTTATATCTTTACTCCGCTGGCTCGGGCAGCACGGCCCGGAGCGCGACCATCGTCCACACCACCATCGCCAGCCCGACCGTGGGCGCAAGCCAGGCCATCTTTGTGGGCAAGCCTGCGACCTATACTCCAACGGTCAACATCACCAACACCATTATCGCCAACTACGCCGCCGGGATCGTTATTTCCCCCGGCGTCACGCTGACCTCGGACTACAACCTGTTCTTCAACGCGCCCAGCAATATCAGCATCGGCAGCCACTCGATTACGGATGTTGACCCCTACTTTATCGATCCGGCGGGCGGCGATTATCATATCGGCCCGGATTCGCCCGCCGTGGATGCCGGGGTGGCGGCGGGTGTGACCACCGATTATGACGGGGACAGTCGCCCGCAGTGGCTGGGATATGACATCGGGTACGACGAATTAGTGTCGCACCAGTGCGGGCTGTCCACCGGCTTACCCTATATCTTCGGCAGTCCAGCCATGACGATCACTTTCAGCAACCTGGGCAACATCGCCTGCGCGGCGTGGGACTACTTCCCGCGCGCCCAGCCGTATGCCACCGGCATCACAGGACACGGGGCAGGCGCCGATCACTTCTGGCAGATCGCGGCGCGGGACAGCGGCGGCGGGGCCGCCACCGGCTTCACGGCGATCTTGACCGCAACCGTGCCGGGCGGCTTTACCAATCCGAAGTTATGTTTCTACCCCGGCGCATTAGGCGGTGATGGCTGGGATTGCGGCGGCACTGACAACGGTGATGGCACAGTCTCCCGCACTACGACGCACTTTTCAGACTGGGCGGTGGGTGGTCAGGTCGGCCCCACGGCCGTGACGCTGAAGGGCCTGACCGCCGCCGTGACCGATGAGACCATGAGTTTGCTGTTGTTTGTGGGCGTGTTAGCCGTCAGCGTGTTGGGGTTAAGTCTAGCCTGGGCGATCGGGCTTGACGCAGCCATGATCATTCGACCTCGTTCCCGCCACGACCCGCGGCACGACCGGTAAACCTCAAGCCGGGGCGATCTTCACGGTCGCCCCGGCAACTTGGTCGTAAACGCAACAGCGTTCGCACAGGCAAGTGACAACTGCATGGGCCGCGTCACGCCCGATCGACCCCAACTTCACGGCTGTCACCCAATCGCCCACCGCCGAGCACGGCGACTTAAGCACACCACGCCACATAACCAGTGGAGCATCGATCGACTGACTCTGACATTTATCATTGGATCGTGACAACATGGCTCACCATCCAATACAACGTGAGCCGCTCACTGACTGCT
>JAGOBP010000156.1 GCA_017999195.1 Thermoflexales bacterium | reverse complement strand
ACAGTATCGAGCAGTTTATCGTTCATCCAATTGGGATGTGATGTGAGAAAACGAATGCGCTCGATGCCATCGATGCCGTTGATGGCGCGCAGCAAATCCGATAGATCAGGCCCGTCATCAAAGTCCTTGCCATACCGATCGACGATCTGCCCGAGCAAGGTTACTTCTTTCACGCCCTGTTCCGCCAACGAACGCACTTCGTGCGCAATCTCGCCGATGGGGCGGCTGCGCTCGACGCCGCGCCGGAACGGGATAATGCAAAACGTGCACGCGTGAGAGCAGCCATACACAATCGGGACGTGGGCGGCCACCAAATTGCCGCGCTCGTGTGACGGCAAGACGAGGTCGCCATCTTGAATCGCGTGGCGTTGGCGCGTGTCCTGTTCCATCAGCGCAAACGATTCGCGCTGGCGCATGAAGTTGACCAGCGGCGCAGTCTCGGACGGGGCCATGAACACATCCACCCACGGAAATTGCTTCTTCAGCGCGGCATTGCCTTTGACGCCCACCATGCAGCCCATGACGGTCACGATGGTGTCCGGTCGCTTCTGCTTGATGGGCTTGAGCGTGGTGATGTAACTATAAGCTTTGTCTTCGGCGCTCTGGCGCACGACGCACGTGTCCAGCACGATCACATCGGCTTCGCGGGCGTGATCGGTGTAGGTTAGGCCGATCTTTTCCAGTTCGGACCCCACGCGTTGGGCGTCGGCTTCGTTCATCTGGCAGCCGAAGACGTGAAGATGATACTTCATTGCGACTCCTGGTTCTGATGAGTGATGCTTCGCATGACGAGTAAGGCGAGGCAACTACATCCCTTGGTGAGAGAAATTCTACCACACCCCCGCTTTGACCGGATTCAGACCCATAATTGACGCGATGTGCTTTATACTAAATCTGGCCAAACTTGTTTCATCCTCGCACTCATCGGTTGCATCACTTTGTACTCTGGGAGGAGTCCGATGTTACGATTGCGTTTCTTGCATTCAGGGTTGATCGTGTCGGTGCTGTTTAGCCTGATTGGCGCGTATGCGCCGTTGACGCCAACAGTGAGCGCGCAGCCTGCTCCGAGTGTTGCCGCCCAACCCACCGCGCCCAGCGGCCCCACGATTTACCTTAAATCACGCGAATTCGTGCCGTCCGCGCCCGATCGATCTGCGCTGGCCTCACTGGCCCGCACCGATGCGGGGCGCGTGCATGTGATGCTGCAACTCGACTTCATTCCCGGCGAGACCGCGAAGGCCGCGTTAGATCAATCAGGTGTGAAGTTGCTGGCGTACGTGCCCGATAACGCATGGATTGCGTCTGTCCCCGCCAACGATCCCACCGCGATCCTCGATCGGCCAGGCTTGATCTGGGCGGGCGCGATCACCATCGACGACAAACTTGATCCGATGATCCGATCCGGCGAATGGGGCAGTTGGAACCTCGCGCCCGATGGGACGGCGGCCGTCTCGGTGGTGATGCATCAAGACGAAACGATCGAAACAGGCCGCGCCCTGGTTGAAAAGCACGGCGGCAAAATCGCGGGCGAAGTTGTGGGCATTCGCCTGTTGATGGTGGAGATGCCGCAAGCCAACGTCCGCGCGTTGGCCGCCGAAGACGCGATTCAATGGATCGAAGGCGCGCTGCCGCCGCTGCGTGAAGCCAACGATGGCATCCGCACGCAGATTGGTGTGGCTGCGGTGCAGGCCGCGCCCTACAATTTGAACGGCAGCGGCGTGGACATTTTGATCTACGACAGCGGCATCGTCACGGCCACGCATCCCGATTTTAGCGGGCGCATCACCGTGCCTGATGTCGCCACGCTCAGTGATCACTCCAATCACGTGGCGGGCACGGCGGCGGGCAGCGGCAGTCTCAGCGCGGCCAACGGCGGCACGGCGCTGCAATGGCGCGGCATGGCCCCCGGCGCGGACATCATCTCTTACGGCTACGAGTGGAACGGCGTGGGCATGTTGTTTTACAACAATCCAGGTGACATCGAAGCCGACTGGGCCGCGGCGCAAAATACCTATGGCGCGGATGTCGGCAATGCCAGCCTCGGCTCCAACATCTACCTCAACTATCCCTTGAGCTGCACCTTGATGGGCAACTACGGCGCGACCGAAGTTTTGATGGATCAAATGATTCGCGGCGGCAATGCGGTGGTGGGTGTGGGCGACAAATACATCGCCACATGGGCGCAGGGCAACGAGCGCCCCAGCACGTGCAGCGGCACGGGCTACGGCACGACCGCGCCACCCGCTGCCGCCAAGAATCCCATTCACGTGGGCGCGTCCAACACCAACGACAGCAGCATGACGTCGTTTAGTTCGTGGGGGCCAACCGATGATGGCCGTATCAAGCCCATCGTGGTGGCGGGCGGCGAACAGATCGGCGGCGATGGCGGCATCAAGTCCACCGTGCCGAATGCCTTCATCAACAACAGCAGTCGCAATTGCGACGGCAGCGGCGACGATTACTGCTATCCCTACGATGTAATGCAAGGCACATCGATGGCGTCACCGGCGGTGGCGGGCAGCCTCGCGTTGATGTTGCAGCAGTATCGCACGACGTATTCGACCAGCGGCAATTTCTGGCCGTCCACGGCCAAGGCGCTGCTCATGCAGACCGCCGAGGATCGCGGCAACGCCGGGCCGGACTATCAGTGGGGCTACGGACAGGTGCGTATTCAACAGGCGGTCGATCTGATCCAGCGGCGCGGCTTCGTGCAAGCCAACGTCGCGCAGGGCGAGACCGATTGGTACACCTTCGCCGTCACCGACACCGCCATCGCCGCGCAAGTGTCGCTGGCGTGGGACGATTACGAGGCGACTTTCAATGCGGCCACCGCGTTGATCAATAACCTCAATCTGGAACTGGTCGCGCCCGATGGCACGTTGTGGCGACCGTGGATTTTGGATCCGGCGAACCCGGCCAATCTGGCTACGCGCGGCGTGAACAACCGCGACAATCAAGAACAAGTCACGGTGTCCGCGCCGCAGAAAGGCACGTGGCTGGTGCGCGTCGTCGGCACCACCGTGCCGCAAGGGCCGCAGGACTATTCGCTGGCCTGTGACGGCTGCCGTCTGGTCAACGCAGGCGTGTGCCAGGCTACTGTCGATAACACGCCGCTGTTGGCCATGTCAACTTTGGTGCGCAACAGTGAGGGCGACGACTTCGCGCTGCAAGGGCCGCTGGTTCGCGCCGAGGATCGATCGGGTGTGAGAGAGCCGCAGGCGGGTTTGACTTCGCAAGAAGACTTGCCTTACACCCCGATCGTGCCTTCACGCCCGAGCGATCAAAATCGAATCACCACTGCGCTGCGCGACTTTGATGCGGCGCGCAATGCCGGGCCGGAAGCGGTGATGGCGTTTGCGGATAAAGCGAGTGACGAAGTACGCGCGTTGATCCAAAGTGAAGTGGATGAAGCGAAGCAACAACTTGCGGCCCGCGCCAACCCGATTGCCTATTCAGTCCCGACGGCGCGCGTCCAGCCGGACGCGCCTAACGCTTTCCGGGTGGGCGTGAATGGCGCATGCGCGTACAACACCGTGCAAGAAGGCATCAACGCCGCGAGCAACGGCCAGACCGTGCGCGTGATGGGCGATTTCTTCGGCGAAAACATCGACATTTCTGGCAAGAATATCACCATCGAGGGCGGCTACAACGCCACCTGCACGGCTATCGTTACGGGCACAGTGTCGCGCCTGGACGGTGTGGCTTCGGGCAGCGTGGTCGATGTGAGCGGCGGCAGTGTGGTGACGTTACGGAACTTGAAGTTGGGCTGGGGCTCATCGTTTGGCGCGGGCATCGATCTGTTGGGCAGCAGCCACGTGACGTTGGAGAACACCGATCTGGTGCACAATAACGGTGCCAGCGGCGGTGGCCTGTACATCGGCGGCGGCAGTCAGGTCACGTTGACCAATGGTTCGTTGGTGCAATACAACACTGGTTCAGCGGGTGGCGGCGCGATTGTCTATGGGCGCTTGAACGCGCTGGACACCAACAGCGACATCACCGGCAACTGTTCCACCACCGATGGCGGCGGGGCCTACGTCAGCGGCGGCACGCTGTATCTGAGCAATGCCGATATGCACGCGAATCAAGCCCTGGGTGCAGCGGGGCGGGGTGGCGGCATCTTCGCCAGTGGCGATGCGGTGGTCACCATGACCACGTCCAGTTTCATCGGCGAGAGTTCGCCGTGCTGTAACACGGCGTATGACGGCGGCGGCATCTATGCCAGCCACTCGCACATTTATTCGCTGGGCGGCAACGCCACCATCTTACAGAATCAGGCCACCAACAACGGCGGCGGCCTGTACCTCTTTGATAACAGCCTGTTCAAAGCAAGCAGCGGCACCAGCGTTGGCTATGACGTGCAAGCGGGCAATGGCAACAGCGCCAGCTTTGGGGCCGGTTTGTATGTCGATAACAGCACGCTTGATTTTGCGGGCCGCATCATCAACAACGACGCCTCGAATTCCGGCGGCGGCCTGTATGCTACGGGCAGCGTCATCACCATGACCAATGCGATCGTTGGCGGGCCGTTCATTACCCAGACCAACACCCTCGGCGCGACAGGCCTCAACGGCGGTGGCCTGTATTTGATCAACAACACGCACGCCACGCTAAACAACACCGTTGTCGCCAGCAACACGCTGACCAATGCCAGCACCGGCTATGGCGGCGGCGCGTATGTGCGACAAGGCAGTATCTTGACGGCGACCAACAGCCGCATCGAACGGCACGCGCTGCCCTCGGCCTTTGACGGGCGCGGGGCAGGCTTATACCTCTACGATGCCACCGTTACCTTGAGCAATACGCAAGTACAAACCAACACCACCCCCAATCTGGGCGCGGGTGTGCGCATGTTTGGCACGAGCGCACTGAACGTGCTGGGCGGATCAGCGTTCAACGCCAATGCCGCCTCCGGCGGGATGGGCGGCGCGATTGCGGCAACGAATGCGGCCGACATCAACGTGAACAACGCCACGTTCCAGCACAACTCGGCCAGCACACACGGCGGCGCGATCTATCTGGATGCGGGCACGCTCGACGCGACGGGTTGGTGGGACTTCCGCTTCAACTCGGCGGGGGGCAACGGCGGCGCGGTGGCGGTGGCTGGCACGGGTGACGCCGACTTCAGTGCAGACGGTAATCAGGCTAGTTTCCTGGCCGTCAACATCGCCGGTGGAGATGGCGGCGCGCTGTATGTGAACAATACAGATGCCGTGCAGTTGTATGCGACCAGCGGACAAACGCTGAACCTCAACACGAATCAGGCCGGTGGTGATGGCGGCGCGGCTTATGCGGATGCGGGCGCATTCTTTGATGTGTACGGCGCTGTGCAGGCTACGTCCAACATCGCGGGCGGCAATGGCGGCGTGTTCTATCTGGGCGGCGGTTCGCGCATCTGGCTGGACGACTTCTTCAACATCGGGCCGCAAATCCTGGTCAATCGGGCCGACAATGGCGGCGGCATCTACGCCAGCATCAGCCCGCGCGTGGAATGTGACGGCGCGATCTTCGGTTTCAGCCACGACGGCAACAAAGCCACTGCGGGCAGCGGCGGCGCGCTTTATCTGAGCGGTAGCACCTTGACCGCCGATAACTGTGTGTTCCGCGGCAATCAGGCTCAGGCGGGCGATGGCGGCGCGATTGCCGCGTACACCTCGACCGTGAACATCGACACCGACTATCCGGCCGCGCTGCAACGCCCGATTGATCCACTCGGCCCGATCGAGCGCTTTGCCCCTGATGCTCCGCTGGCGACGGCGTGCAACCCCGCTGCGCAGTGCAGCCAGTTCTCCAGCAATGTGGCTATCAGCAGCACAGGCAGCAATGGCAACGGCGGCGCGATCTACAACAATGCCAGCGTGATGAAGGTGAACAACACGTATCTGCACCGCAACACGGCCGTGCGCGGCGGCGCAATTTATCAGGAAAATTCGGCAGCATTTGGCTGGCTCAGCAACACACTGGTGTACAGCAACACCAGCCTGGTGTCGTTTGGCGCGGGCATTCGCAATGGCGGCGGCGCGATGACGCTGACGCATGTGACTGTAGCCAACAACGTCGGCGGGGCGGGCTTCTCGCCGGGCAGCGCGCAGAGTTACGTGGTCAACACCATCATCTGGGGCAACAGCGTGGCGGCCTTCGGCGCGTTGACGGCGACGTCGTGCAACATCGATCAGGGCGGCACGGCCGGACCCGCGACGAATCCGCAATTTGTGGCGGCAGGCGCGGGCGAAAACTATCGGCTGGCGAACGGTTCACTTGCGATTGACGCTTGTGCTACCGGCCTCGCGCGTGATCTTGATAACGTCGCGCGGCCCTTCGGCACGCAGTTTGACCTGGGCGCGTATGAAAGTCACACGCACTACGTGTATCTGCCGCTGATACTGCGGTAAGCGGCCACGATGTGTCATTCCGAATGTAGTGAGGAATCTCTGACCTGACCGGCCAGATAACCGGTAGGCGCAGAGATTCCTCGTCGCACGAACGTGCTCCTCGGAATGACACATTGTCCGTGCTACAATTCCCCGCATGAACTTGAGCGAACGCATCAAAGAACGCGCCTATGAGTTGGGCTTTGATCTGGTCGGCATCGCGCCCGCCGGACTCGCGCCGCATGCGAAAGAATATGCCGATTGGATCGCGGCGGGTTATGCGGGCGAGTTGGCCTACATGACGCGTGACCCTGAGCGGCGATCTGATCCACGGCGGGTGCTACCCGGCGCACAGAGTGTGATTGTCGTGGGCTTGAGTTACTACACCGTTGATGTGCCGGATAAGATCAAGCATGATCCCTCACGCGGACTGATTTCGCGGTATGCGTGGGGCGTGGACTATCACGATCTGATGACGCCGCGCTTGAAGGCGTTGGCGGAGTTTGTGGAAAGCGAAGCGCCGTACCCCCCAGCCCCCTCTCCTGATTTGAAAAGCATAAATCAGGAGAGGGGGAGTGGCCGCTCACCTCTCCTGAAAACATCTTCTTCGTTTTCAGGAGAGGGGCCGGGGGTGAAGCATCGAGTCTATGTGGACACCGGCCCGGTGCTGGAACGCGATTGGGCGCTCTCGGCGGGACTGGGGTTTATCGGGAAGAATACGTGCTTGATCAATCCGGGCATGGGGTCGTGGTTGTTTTTGGGGGTGATTATCACGACGGCGACCCTCATCCCCGACCCTTCTCCCTACAAGGGAGAAGGGAGCCGCGCAGCGCGGGGTGAGGGTCACGCTCCGTCGTGCGGACGCTGCACCCGCTGCCTCGTCGCCTGTCCCACCAACGCTTTTCCTCAACCGTATGTCCTCGATGCGCGAAGATGTATCTCGTATTTCACGATCGAACTGAAAGGCTCGATTCCCCTTGAATTAAGGCCCTTGCTGGGCAATCGCATTTTTGGCTGCGACATCTGTCAGGACGTATGTCCGTGGCCGACACGCTTCGCTACGCCGACGAAAGAACGGGCCTTTTTCGCCGCGGAGATCGATCGGGTTGCGCCGAGATTGCTTGATCTGGCGTCTTTGTCAGAAGAATCGTTCAAGCAAAAATTCGCGGGCACGCCGATCATCCGATCGAAACGACGCGGCTTGTTGCGGAATGTGGCGGTGGCGTTGGGGAATTGGGGTTCGATCGAGGCGAAGAACGCCCTGCGCGTGCTCGCCGACGATCCAGATCCGATCATCGCCGAGCACGCGCAGTGGGGATTACAACGGTAGGGCGGCTTTCCATAGCCGGCAGTTGCGGCGCGTATGGAAACGCGCCCTACTCCGTCCAGCGCATTACTTGCTCCGCGCGATTCGTCTCTGGCTTGCGTTCCTCAACGACGGCGGGCACAAAGTAAGCCACGGCGCGTTCGCCGTCCATCGAGATTTCCAGCAGATAGCCGGGTCGTTGGGTGGGAATGTGAATGACCTTCAGCACCTCGGCCAGGGGCGCGGCGTCCGGCAGCAACGCCACCAAACTGTTGTGCGCGCGATCAAGCCAGGCTTGATTGAGCAGATCGCCGGGCAGATCGGGGTAGATCGCCAGCGGATAGATTTGCGCTTCCACCAAGTCCTGGAAGAAGTGCGTGCCGTACGACGGCTCGGGCGTGATGCCCTTCTGGGTGTAGGCCACTTCGATCAAGGCCGATGAATTGTAGATGTCGGCATACGAGACGGGCACGCCCAGATCGAGATTGGCCGATCCCCACCGGCCCGGCCCC
>JAGOBP010000155.1 GCA_017999195.1 Thermoflexales bacterium | reverse complement strand
CGGTATTGCTGGTGCCGCCGCCGATGGTGGCATAGGTCTTCACGCCAGTCGTGTTGGACTCGCCGCCGCTGATGGTGCCTGCGTAGCCGTTGGCCTGATTGCCCGCGCCACCGCCGATGATCGTGCGGCTGCCCGTGGCGATGTTGCTCGCGCCGCCGCCAACCGTTGCTAATTGCCCGATCGCCTTGTTGTAGATCCCGCCGCCGACGGTCCCACTCTCGCCGTCCACCAGATTCGATTGACCACCCGCCACGACGCCATTGGTCGCCGTGGGTGTCACGACATTACCCTGACCGCCGCCGATAAAGGCGTAGTTGCCATTGGCGGAGTTGGCGTATCCGCCGCTGACGGTCGCGCTGCCCCCTCGGGCGGCATTGAGCCGACCGCCGCCAACCGTCGTCTCGAAACTGCTGACCCAATTCTGGCGGCCGCCCGCAATCGTGCCGTAGTCCGCGCCGGTGGCGACCGTGTTGCTGAAGCCGCCGCCGACCGTGGCATATTGCATCTGCGCCACATTGCTCTGGCCGCCGCCAATCGTCGCCGCGTTGCCACTGACCAGGTTAAATCGTCCGCCGCCAATGACGCCATAATTGTTCCAGACTCTGTTGGTCGCGCCTGACGCGCCGCCGCCGCCAATCGTGCCGCCGACCATCGTGGAACTGATGACGTTGCCGCTGTAGCCGCCAATCACATTGGGACTAGTGGCGTTTTGCTGCGTGTACAGGCCCGGCAAAGCCAACGCCATCGGGACGGGCGTGATCGGTTGGCGTGGATCGAGCGTCGTAAACACGCCGCTGCCCGCCGGACAGCGCACCGTCGTCGCTAGCCAGCGCGCTTCGCCATTAAACGCCGATGTCCCAAAATCCAGCACCACGGTGAATAGGCCGTTGGTGATCGTGGTCGTGTTCGAGATGGGGCTGCCGATTAGATTGCCGTTCAGCGCCGCATCATACAGCCGAAAGGCCAGATCGCACTGATCGTTGACGGGCGTCGTACCTTGTTTCAATTGCCCTTGATACGTGAAGCCCGTGCCCGGCGCGGCCTGTGGTGATGCGGCGGCGGTAGCCGCACTCAGCGTGAGTACCGCGATGACAACTAAGGTGATGATCAATCGTGTTCGCATGATGTGTTTTCCTTTGTCGATAGGTAAAGTCAAATATCAACGGGCGCGTTTTTGCCGTGCCCAGATCGCGATCACGCCGCCCAACGCGACCGCGCTCAAGAGCGGGCTGATCAGATTGAAGGGGTTGAAAGAACTATCGGGTGCGGGCTGGCCGCCGTTTTTGAGTTGGGTCACTTCGTTTTCGAGTTGGCTAATTCTGTGATCCTTCTCTTGAATCATCTGATACAGCCCCTGAATCGCTGCCAAGGACACACCATCCGCATCGACCGTGGTGATGTGCTTGTCGTCCTCGCCCACGGCAAAGGCCGCCGCAAAGTCCTGCGCCATCGGGCCGATGTGCCGGATGCTGGCATCTTGCGTCTTGTAGTTCCACGTGCTGATGGGGATTTGTGCCAGTTTCTCGACCAGCGCGCGTGAATCAACCTGCTCGAAGTTGGCCTTGCTGTTACGGTCGCTCAACGTGGACCACGTGCTGCTCCCGGCGATGAGTTGCGACCCGGCGTTGGGATTGCCCGCGCCGTCGATGCTGGTCACAAAGTACACGCCGCCCGTCGCCCGCGCCGAAAAGCCATTGTTCAGGCTGCACCCAAAATCAAAGTCGTTGGAGTCGGCCCAGGCGAAGCAGCCGTTGTTGTACGCCTTAGCACGATAGCCCGCCGCAAAACTGGCAAAGCCCTGCGCCAGATTGCTGCTGCCGCCCGGCACGGTGGCGGCATTGCCGCTGACGGTATTGTTGATGCCGCCGCCGATGGTGCTGTCGAAGGCGCTGGCCGTGTTGCTATTGCCGCCGCCAATCGTCGCGCCGCCCTGCGAAATCTTGTTGTTGAAGCCGCCGCCGATGGTGGCGATGTTGAGATTGGTGCCCGCCGTCGCCGTGATTTGATTGGCTTGTCCGCCCGCAATCGTGCCATAGCCCGCATCGCCGCTGGTGACATTGGCATAGCCGCCGCCAATAGTGGATGCGGTGCCATACGTCTGGTTGCCGAGGAAAGCCCCCGAATTGTTGTAACCACCGCCCCCGATGGTTGATCCAGTCCCGGCGGCCACGTTGTGCGACCCGCCGCCGACGGTGCTGCGCGTGCCGCTGGCACTGTTGTACTCGCCGCCGCTGACGGTGGCGCTGCGATTGCTGGCCGTGTTGAACCCGCCGCCGCCCATCGAAGTCCATTCGCCGGTGGCTTGATTGCCGTGCCCGCCTGCGATGGTGGCCGCAAAGCCGGAGTTGTAGTTGAACACGCCGCCGCCAATGGTGTTGTTGGCGATGAGTTGGCCGCCCGTGATGGTGTTGCTGTAACCGCCGCCCAGCGTCGCGTTCTGCGTCATCGCCCAATTTAGATCGCCGCCGCCGATGTAGGCCACATAGCCCGCCGCCACATTGTAGAAGCCGCCGCCAATGCCGGATGAACTGCCCGTCGCGTAGTTGTGCATGCCGCCCGCAACCACGGTGTAATCGTTGGTCGCCTGATTGTCGACGCCGCCCGCAATCGTCGCGGCGTAACCGTCGGCGTGGTTACTGCGTCCACCACCCACCGTGCCCCACTCGCGCTGGGTGCGGTTTTCGTAGAAGTACGTGCCGCCGCCCGCAATCGTCTGACCATGCAGGGTGGCCGAGAAGGTGTTGCCACTGTACCCGCCGATGAGGTTGGGGCTTTGCGACATCGGATAGATGCGAATGGCAGGCGCGTTGTTCACGCCGATGGTCAATGCGGCATTGTCTTTGGTGCCCAGGAAGCCGCCGCCGGCGGTGCCGCTGTTGCCGTTCAGCGCCCAGCTGTTCAGCGAATAGAGCGCGTACGGCGTGGCCGTCAATTTGGTGCGCGGCTCAAGCGTGATGTAGTTGGCATCCCCCGTACACCTCACCGCCGTTTCGATCCAGCGCGCGTCGCCTGCGAAAGTCGTTGCGCCATAATCAAGTTGCACCGTGAACAAGCCGTTGCTGATCGGGATGGAATTGAAGGTGTTGCTGTTGAGAAAATTGCCGCCGTTGCTCGAATCCCACAGCGACAGGCTTAAATTGCAGGTATCGCTGACGGGCTGACCGTTTTTGATCAGGCGGCCCTGATACGAGAACGATGATCCCGCCGCAACTTGCGGTGTTTGCGGACTCTGCGGCCCGTTGTCCTGCGCCGAGGCGCGATTAATTGACGCAAAACTGATCAGCAGCGCAATTGCGCTCAACCCTAACACGCCGAACCAGCGTGCCACTCGATGATTGATCAACATGGTATCCTCCCTTGAAAATGTAAGGCAAGTTGGCAACTTGCCCTACGCTACCTGGATTTTCATTCCACTACGGGTGCGCCATCAGGCGCATGGACAACTCCCTTGAGTCATAACGTCATTGCGAGGCGCGTCTGTTCGCGCCGAAGCAATCTCCCCTGCTGCCCAGTAAGATTGCTTCGGGCGCAGCGCGCCCTCGCAATGACCCTGTGTCTAGCGTCTGATCAACGGCAAATACACGCTGCGCGTCCCAAACGGCACATACTTGGGCACCAGCACATCCAGCACCACACCGCCCAACAGTGTGCCGCCCGCGTACCCCTCAATCGCGACGCGCGGCACGCTGCCTTGCGGGACCGGCGCACCCGGCACGATGCTGACTGTCACGCTGATTTCTGCGCCCGGCCCCAACTGCGCTTGCGCGGGCGACGCGCTGATCAACCAGTCGGCGGGCAGGTCCACGCGCCGCGCAAGCACGTCGAGGGTGGCCGTCTGCGTCAACGGATTGCCCAGCCGGATGGTCGTGCGGCTCTCAAAGACCTGGGCCATGGTATTGCCGTAGGTTGCTTCAGGGTGCAGCAACTTGCCGCCCGACACGGAGAAGAACGGCGCAAACATGGGCGGATACAGAATGGCGTTTCCCAAGACGCGCAGCCGCTCGCTCAATTCCCGCATCTTGACCACCACGTCATTGTCGCGCGATAGTTCCAGCGGATCAGCGGTGATGATGCTCTGCCGCACCGCTTCGATCTCGTCATCGCTCAGTCCGGCGGCATGCGCGTCCGCGATCTGCTGTACGGTGAAGCCGGTGGTGCTGAGCTGCTGTTGGCTGGCGATGATGCGCTCGGGCGGGATAATCATCGACGTGATGCCTTCCTGTGCGGCCACGCCGAGTAGATCGGAGATGCGTTCCGACGCCGTGATCGCAGCCGCGCCCATCAATCGTTTGTATTCCAGATAGGCCGAAGTCTGTACGGAAGCCCAGGCCAAATCTTTGGCCGCTGACGCGCCACCGTACCGATCGAGCGTGATCTGGGCCGCCGTGCCGTACGCGTTCACTTCCGCCAACGCATCGGCCATCGCATTGATCGCCGCCGCGCGCGCCGCGGGTACTTGCGCATTCGGCACGACAAGCGGCACACTCAATTTCTGCGGCTGCGCGATCTGGTTGTAGTCCTGGCGCGGCGGATCGTCCCCCAGCGCCTGCGCGATCTCCTCGGCTTTATTCAGCATCCACTCGATGTGATGATTGACCAGCGCCAGCGGAATGCCAAAGGGATCGGTGTCATAGGCATTGTCCGTAAACGTATTGACCGCGTCCAATGATTCGCGCGTTTTCTTCAAGCCGTCTTTCTCGGGCGGCGGCCCGCCCGGCCCGCCAAAGGTCTTAATGTTCATCGTTCGATAACTGCTGCCGGCGGCCGGGCGCATCACCCGATTGCCGATGCCGACGATCGAGTATCGCAGTTGAATGCAGTAATCGCCCGAAACCAGCGGCGTCCACGGCACGGACACTTTCACCGAACCGTTGGGCGGAATGACTTGCCCGTTGATCTCGGCCAGCGGCCCGAAGACCAGGCCGATGCCCGCTTGCCGGAATTCAAAACTCACATCCACGGTCAACGGTACGGTCAACGGATTGGTCAACTTGGCCGACAGGGTGGTGGTGATGCCGCGAATGACCGGCATCGGCGAGACTTCCAGATCGGAGTTAAGGTACGGCGCAGCGCCATTCGGCAGCAGATCAAGGTCTGTGACTGATGGCGTGAAAGTGACCTTCGCATTAGGCACCGTCGTTTCTTCACAGGCCGTGACTTGATCGAGCCGCGCCGTGACTTCAGCGTCGCCCGCTGTCGTCGAAGAGAGATAGGCCAGCGTTTTGCCGCTGGCATCGGTGATGCCGCCGCTCACTACATTGCCGAAGGTGGTGTTGACAAGGACGGTCCGCCCGGGCAACGGTGTGCCGTTACCGTCGCGTAAAGTGATGTCGAAGTAGATGCGGGCGATGCCATCGGCAGGCGCGAACCAGCGGCGCGGGGTCAACGTCAACTGCGCGGCGTTGCTCAACATCAACGTGGGCGGGGTGGCGAGCGCGCCGCTCAGCACTGGCCGGAAGATGACGCCCGTGCTGACGCGGCTGCCCGTGCCGCCGCCACACCCCGCGTCGGATTGCGGGCCGCTGGCCGCGCCCCACCAATTGGCCGTCGCCAACACCGGTCGCGTGGGCGTGAGATTGCGCACGCCGTACTGCGTCTGGCTGATGATGCGGCTGCCCTGAATCGACGTGCCGCTGCTCGATGTGACCCGCACGCCGTCGTTCTGCCCATGTTGGATCAGGCTGTGCTTGACGACGGCTTGCCCGCCCTCGATCGACAAGTTCGCGCCCGACGGGGATTGTCCGCCGTATTCGATCGTGACGTAGTCCAGATTGGCTACGCCGGGCACGGTGGCGGTGCCCAACACGTGCAGACCTTTCCACCAACCCAGCGTTTTCGTCGAGCCTGTAAAGGTAATCGGGTTAGTGGCCGACCCCAGCGCCTGCAATTGGCCGCTGATGCCCAACGATTGATTCTGCGCGAAGCGCACTTCGACATTCGGTTCGATGACGAGCGTTGATCCTGCTCTGACTTCCAGACCGTTGCGAACGACGTAGGGCACGCCGGTGTATTCCCACACGTGCTGGCCGGTTAGATACGCAAAGCCGCCCAGACCTACGCCGTCTACGCCGTTGCCGCTGGCGCTAAGGTTCGACAGCGCAGGGTTCACAGTGCCATCGACGAATAACACCGCATAGCCCGTGTTATTCTCAAAGCGCGTGTCGGAGAGGTTGGCCGATCCGTTGGTCCAGCCATACACGCCGTGGCCCCCACCATTGCGAATGAGGCCATGCTTCACGCTGATGGCGGCCGCATCCAGATAGATCGCGCCGCCGCTCGCGCCGGAACCGGCATACTCGATCGTGACGTAGCTCAACTCCGATCGATTGGTCTGCGTCAGCGTACCGTAGAATTGCAATCCGTTCCACCAACCGGGGGTGGGCGTGCTGCCCGTAAACGTGATCGGCAGCGTCGGCGCGCCGGACGCATTGAGTTGGCCGTACACGTACAATTTTGCGTTGGAATCGAAGCGCACTTCCACGCCCGGCTCGATAGTGAGCGCGCCGCCCAGTGGCACGGTGGCGGAGAACGTGTTGCACACGCTGTACGGGCTGTTCGCCGCGACCCAGGTGGTGTTCGCGCCCAGCGTGCCGCAGACAGCGGTGACGGCGGGGGTTGCCTGTGCGGTCAGATAACGGCCTGCTCCGACGAGGCAAATCACGACCACGCTTAGCCAGAAGATTTTGAAACGTGCGTTGTTCATGGAAGTCTCCTGTAGGGCTGTCGCAGGTTTAACGTCGAATCAGCGGCAAGTACACGCTGCGCGATGATGGCGCTTCGTACGCGCCGATGTCGCAGATTGCGCTGCTGTTAAGATCGCCGTCGATGGGGCGAGCCGTGCCGCGTTGATCGGTCGCCGGGCAGCCGTTGTTCGTACCGGCATCGATCGCGGGGCTGCCCGCCAGCAGGGCATGGGTCAACGTCGAACCGCCGTTGTTTTGCAGCGCGCCCAATTTGGGATTGGTGTTGACTTTGTCACCGCTTGCGCCCAGGCCGCACGAGTTCGCGCTGTCCAGATTATTGCCCTGCGATGAGATGGCCGCATCGCAGTTGTTGGGTGTGCCTTGCGTCAGCAGCGTGTTTTTCAGCATGATCGTGGCATTGGCCGAGCCGCCCGCGTAGATATTGCCGCCTTGTACTCCGGCGGTGTTGTTGGCGAGGGTGCTATTCAGTAGCGTGATCGGGCCGGTGCTAACGCCCGGATACCAATAGACTCCGCCGCCTTCCGTGATAGCCCGATTGGCACTGATTGTGCTGTTGACGATCGTGAGCGTGCCTACGCCCGAGGTTTCCAGCCCGCCGCCCATAACCTTGGCGACGTTGTCCGAGAAGGTGGAGCCACTCACAGTTGTGACGCTGGCATCATTGGACAAGCCGCCTCCATACCAGTTGGCTGTGTTACTGATGAAGCTGCTCCCGACCACGGTTAATACACCGCCGTAGGTGTTGATGCCGCCGCCGCGCAAGCCGACATTGTGGCTGAACGTGGTATTGGTCACTGCGACATGGCCGCCCATATCAATGCCGCCGCCGTTGACGCCCGCGTTGTTGCCCGTAAAGCGGCTGCTGTTGATCGTCGTCGTTCCATAATTCCCGATCGCGCCGCCGTGCGACACAGCAGTGTTGCTCATGAAGACGGTATTCGCGATCGAGGCTGTACCATTCACGCACACCGCGCCGCCCTGCGCATAGCTGTAATTACTGATGAGGCGCGCTTCGTTCAAGACGACCTTCGCATTGGCCGCCACGTTCACCGCGCCGCCGCACGTGGCCCGGCCGTTGATCAACGCAATCTGCGTCAAGGTCAACGTCGCGCCGGATTGGATGGTGAAATGGCGGCCAGCATTCGCCATATTCAGCGTCACTTTATTCTCGCCGTTGATGGTCACATTCGTGTTGATCGTTTTGGCGCTCAATGTCAGCGTGATTGGCAATACGCCGCAATCAAAGCGAATCTCTTTCGCAGTCGCAAGCGCGCTGCTCAAGGCCGCATCGGTGCAGCTGGCGGTCGCGCCATTACCCACGGTCACGCGCCCGTCCGGCAGGGTGCGGAAGGTCTGATCGGGGCCGTAGTAGGTCTGGCTGTTGCTGCCGACAAAACGCAGTCGCCAGTGATAGACCGTATCGGGCTGCAAAACAAACGGTGTCCAATCGGTCCACACTTTGTAGCCCACACCCGGATTGCCCGCCGGGATCACTGCGGGGC
>JAGOBP010000154.1 GCA_017999195.1 Thermoflexales bacterium | reverse complement strand
CAACAAGGCCGCCACCGTCGCCGAGGCTACACCGTGTTGACCTGCACCCGTCTCCGCCACGACGCGCCGCTTACCCATCAACTTCGCCAGCAGCGCTTGCCCCAAAGCATTGTTGATTTTATGCGCGCCCGAATGCGCCAAATCTTCACGCTTCAAATAAATCTGCGCGCCGCCCAAATGTTCACTCAAGCGTCGCGCGTGGGTCAACGCCGTCGGTCGACCCACATACGTGCGCAGCAAACGCTCATATTCAGCCACAAACGCGGCATCGCCCATCGCCTCCACATAGGCGGCCTCGAGTTCGCCCAATGCAGGCATCAACGTCTCGGGCACAAACTGCCCGCCGTAAATGCCAAATTTTGAACTGTTGAGTGTGGCAATCATCGTAGTTCGTTTCCGTTCGTTGGTCCGTTTGAAAGTCCGTTGACAGCCCTCGCCACAAACGCCCGCATCTTCGCCACGTCCTTCTTCCCTGGTGCAGATTCCACCCCCGAGGCCACATCGATGCCCCACGGCCGCACCTGTCGAATCGCTTCTGCCACATTCTCCGGCGTTAAGCCGCCCGCTAACAAAATCGGATATTGCTGCGCAATCTGCGCCGCCAATGACCAATCACCTACTTGCCCCGTGCCACCATATTCACCCTGGCGATACGCATCGATCAACACCGCCGGTTCGCTTGCCAGTGCATACGTTTTCGCCTGTTTTTCAGCCTCTTCCAGCGATTGCGGTCTCAACGCCTTAAAGCCCTGCACCTGCGCCACCAGTTCGATGGATTCATCGCCATGTAACTGCGCTTGATCGAGATCGACTTCACGCATGATCGATTGTATTTCTAGGGCAGATGAATTCACGAAAACACCAATCACTTGCGGCACTCTCACGCCCGATCGGACCTGCGCGACGATCGAGCGCGCCACTTCGGGTTGAACATATCGCGCGCTCTTCCGGTAAAAATTGAAGCCCAGCAAATCCGCGCCCGCTTCAATCGCCGCCTGTGCATCTTCCAAATTGGTAATTCCACAAATCTTGATTTTCACTCGTCACTCATCACTCGTCACTCGTTATTCGTCAATTCCCGCACCTTCGCGCCGACATCCTTCGCCGTGACCAGTGCCTCACCCACCAGCATCGCATCGACGCCCATCAACGCGAGTTCGTCCACGTCCGCCGCGGAGTGAATGCCGCTCTCCGCCACGACGAGTATATTGCCCGGAATCCGCACGCGCAATTTCGCCGTCGTCTGCAAATCCACACTGAAATCGCGCAAATTGCGATTGTTCACGCCGATCAATTGCGGGCCAACTCGAAACGCTCGCTCCAATTCCTTCAGATCATGCACCTCGATCAAGGCCACCATTCGCAGCGCGCAGGCCAATTGATAGAACGCCTTCAAGCGCGCATCATCGAGTGCGGCTACGATCAACAGAATCGCATCCGCGCCAGCCGCGCGTGCTTCATACAATTGGTACTCATCGATGACGAAATCTTTGCGCAACGTCGGCAGCAGTGAGATCGATCGGGCCGCGACGAGATCATCGAGCGAACCCTGGAAGAAGCGCTCATCCGTCAAAACCGACAGTGCCGCCGCGCCGTGATCATCGTACGTCTGCGCCAGTTGTTGCACATCGTAATCGGCACGCAGCAAGCCTTTAGACGGCGACGCTTTCTTGCATTCAGCGATCAGCGCAGGCTTGGGTGCGTCCTGAAGGGCGCCGATGAAATCTCGCGGTGGCTCCTGCAATTCGGCTTGCGCCCGCAGGCGTGCCAGCGGAATTTGTTCTTTGCGAATCGCGACTTCTTCAATTTTGTGAGCGAGAATTTGATCGAGAATCATGATGGGTGATGAGTAACGAGTGACGAGTGAAAAGCGGCCATATCAAAGGCTAGCGCTAAAATTGACCAGCGCATCTAGTTTGGCTAACGCCGCGCCAGATTCGAGTGATCGTCGGGCCAGTGCCAAACCATGTCGCAAGTCGCCTGTTTCCGCGCCGAGCGCCGCCGCCGCGTTGAGCAGTACGGCGCTCTTGCGCGAACCATTCAGCGAGCCGCCCAGCACGCCGCGCAAAATGCGCGCGTTTTCTTCGGCGGTGCCGCCGCGCAATTCAGCCAGATCGCTTCGCGGCAAGCCCAATGCCTCAGGATCGAGCGTTGTCGTTGTGACCTGACCATCCTTCAAATGACTCAAGCGATTCGGCCCCGCCGTGTTGAGTTCGTCCAGCCCGCCGTAGCCATGCACCACAAACGCCGCACGTGAACCAAGTTCGCCTAAGACCTGTGCCATCGTCTCGGTCAAATCGGGATCGAACACACCGATGACCTGCACGTCTGCTCCGGCCGGATTAGTCAACGGGCCAAGCACGTTGAAGATCGTCCGCTGCCCGATTTCCCGGCGCGGCCCGATGGCATGCTTCATCGCAGGATGAAATTTCGGTGCGAACAAGAAGCCGATGCCGACTTCATCGATCGCACGGCCCACTTGTGCGGGTGTCAGATCGAGGTTGACACCCAACGCCGATAACACATCCGCACTGCCACACTGCGACGACGCCGCCCGATTGCCGTGCTTCGCCACTTTGCGCCCTGCCCCCGCAATCACAAACGCCGCCGCCGTGCTGATGTTAAACGTGTGCTTGCCATCACCGCCGGTGCCCGCCGTGTCATACAGGCCAGCGTGTTCACGCACTGGCACGGGCACAACATTCGCCCGCATCGACCGTGCCGAGCCGGTGATCTCGTCAACCGTTTCGCCCTTCATACGCAGCGCGATCAAGTACGCGCCGATCTGCGCCTGCGTGGCTTCCCCCGCCATGATGTCGTTCATCGCCGCTTCGGCTTCGGCCTGGGTCAAATTTTCGCACTGAAGCAACTTCGCAATCGCGTCCTTGATCATAATGTGCCTCCCCTTCCAATCGTGTTGCGTATTGCGTGTTCCGTGACATACACGCACCACGCTCCATGCTGCAGAACACTCAATTCCTGATAGACAAAAAATTTTTCAACAGATGCTTCCCATGTTTCGTCAAAATCGATTCGGGATGGAACTGGACTCCGAACGTAGGATGTTCTTTATGCTTTAGCCCCATCACGATACCGTCACTGGTAAACGCAGTAACCTCCAGGCAATCAGGCACCGGCTCGTCCACCATCAGCGAGTGGTAGCGTGTCGCATCGAAGGGGCTGGGCAGGCCATCGAAAATGCCCTTGCCCTGATGGTATATCGGCGAGGTCTTGCCGTGCATCAACTTCGGCGCGCGCTTAACCACGCCGCCATACACCGCGCCCAAACACTGATGTCCGAGACACACACCCAACACCGGGATTTTGCCCGTGAAATATCGAATGGCTTCATTCGAGATGCCGCCATCGTTGGGATCGCCGGGACCGGGCGAGATGACCAAGTGAGTGGGTGACAAGCTGGCCAGTTGCTCCAGACTAATCTGATCGTTGCGAAACACTTTAATATCCGCGCCGAGTTCACCCAAATACTGAACCAAATTGTAAGTAAAGGAATCGTAGTTGTCGATTACGGCTATCATTCGGCCCCCTGACGAACGTATTTTCACTCGTCACTCGTCACTTCTCCGCCATCTCAATTGCAACCGCCAATGCCTTCGCCTTGTTTAACGTCTCTTGATATTCACTCGCCGGATCAGAATCCGCCACGATGCCCGCACCCGCCTGAATGCTGACACAGTCACCGTGCATCAACATCGTGCGGATGGCGATGCACGTATCCATCGCGCCATCGTACGAAAAATACCCGACCGCTCCAGCGTACAAGCCGCGCTTCAATTTTTCAAGGTCGCGAATAATTTCCATCGCGCGGACTTTCGGCGCACCGCTGACTGTGCCCGCCGGGAAGGTCGCGCGCAGCAGATCAAAGGCCGTCAAACCATCGCGCACTTCGCCTTCGACTTGCGAGACAATGTGCATCACGTGCGAGTAGCGTTCCACCACGAAGAGATCAGGCACGCTGACTGTGCCATATTCGGCCACGCGACCGATGTCGTTGCGCCCCAGATCGATCAGCATCAAATGCTCGGCGCGTTCTTTCGGATCGGCCAACAGTTCCTGCTCCAAAGCCACATCCTCAGCGGGATGCGAGCCGCGTCGCCGCGTCCCCGCGATCGGGCGGACGGTGGCCGTGCGGCCCTCCAATCGAACCAGCATTTCGGGCGAGGCGCCGATCACGTGATAAGGTCGATCATCGATGGAGCCGAAATCGAAAAAGAACATATACGGTGATGGATTCAAACGTCGCAAAGCCCGATAGATATCGAACGGCTGAGCGGACGTGCGGCGCGACAAGCGCTGCGACAACACCACTTGGAAAATATCGCCCGCCGCGATGTGCTCTTTGGCTTGACGAACGATTTCTTCAAACTGGGGTTGAGTGAAGTTGGAGGACAGTGGCTCAGTCAATGACGACTGTCGAGTGACGAGTGCGGGCAACGGCGCGCTCAGTCGTTCCGCAATCCGATCGAGCCGCGTGACGGCTTCGTCGTAAGCGGCATACGGGTCGCCACTCAGATGCACATTCGCAATGATCAACAATCGGCCGCGCGCATGATCGAAGGCGACCAGCGTATCGGCCATCATGAAGATCGATTCGGGCAGCGCATGAGCGGCAACATCATTATCAACGTCTAACTTCGGCTCGAAGAAACGAATCACATCGTAGCCCAGATAGCCGACCAGACCACCAACGAAGCGCGGCAGGCCGGGCAGCACCACGGGCTTGAAGCGTGCCATCTCGGCCTGCAACACGTGCAACGGATCATTGCCTTTGGGCAAATCAAACGTTGACGAACTGCCATTCACGCGGCGGGTCACCGAGCGGCCATTAAACGTCAACAGCGCACTCGGCTCCACGCCGATGAACGAATAGCGTCCAATCTGCTCGCCGCCTTCCACACTCTCCAACAAGAACGACGCGCCATGTCCCGCCAATTTCAAGTACACCGACACCGGCGTATCCAGATCGGCCGGTAATTCTCGGTAAATCGGCACGAGATTGCCCTGCGCCGACAAAGGCAGCAGTTCTGCCAGTGTCGGATGTATATCGGTACGAAGATCAACCATGATGCTCATCCCCTGACTTGATGAGTGACGAGTAAAACCCTCACTCGTCACTCATCACTCGTTACTCGTCACGCATTCACTTTCGGCAACCCCGCAATTGCCGCTTCGATCGCTTCGCGCGGATACTCATAGTTCTCCAACTCACCCGCGAAGTACTTCTGATACCCGACCATGTCGAAGTGCCCGTGGCCGCTGAGATTGAACAGGATCACTTTCTTCTCGCCGGTCACTTTGGCCTTTAACGCTTCGTCGATGGCGGCCCGAATCGCATGCGCTGATTCCGGCGCGGGAATGATGCCTTCCGCTTTCGCAAATTGCACGGCCGCTTCAAACACCGGATTTTGCTGCACGGCCACGGCTTCGACCACGCCTTCGTCGTACAACTTACAGATGATAGGCGACATGCCGTGATAGCGCAGACCGCCTGCGTGAATGGGCGCGGGGATGAACGCCGAGCCGAGCGTGTGCATCTTGACCAGCGGCGTCATCTGCGCGGTATCACCAAAATCATAGGTATAAATGCCTTTCGTCAGCGACGGGGCGGCCGACGGTTCCACCGCGATCAAGCGTGTGGTGCGGCCTTCCTTGATCTTGCCGCGCACGAACGGCAGGATGATGCCGCCCAGATTTGAGCCGCCGCCCGCGCAGCCGATCACGATGTCGGGATACGCGCCCACTTTTTCCATCTGCTTCAATGACTCTTCACCGATGATGGTCTGATGCAGCAGCACGTGATTGAATACTGAGCCGATCGAGTATTTGGTGTCCGGCGTCGTGACGGTGTCTTCCAACGCTTCACTGATCGCGATGCCCAACGACCCCGTGTGATTCGGGTCTTGCGCCAGGAACTTGCGCCCGGCCGCAGTGTCGCGCGACGGCGAAGCCACAATCGACGCGCCGTACGTTTCCATCATCATGCGGCGATACGGCTTCTGCTGGTACGAAATGTTGACCATGTACACTTTCGCTTCCAGCCCAAAATACTGCGCCGCAAACGCCACCGAGCACCCCCACTGCCCCGCGCCCGTTTCCGTCGCCAAGCGCTTGGTGCCCGCACGTTTGTTGTAATACGCTTGCGGTACAGCAGTATTGGGCTTGTGCGATCCGACCGGTGAAGCACCCTCGTATTTGTAATAAATCTGCGCGGGTGTATCGAGCTGCTTCTCCAAACGACGCGCCCGCATCAACGGCGTGGGTCGCCACAGCCGATAGATCTCCTGCACCTCTTCGGGGATGTCGATGTATTGAGTGGCATACGGCCCGACTGACGCCTCTTGCATGACGATGTCCATCGGGAACAACGGCGCCAGTGCTTCCGGCCCGATCGGCTGGCCGGTGCCCGGATTGATCACGGGCGGCAGCGGCGTCGCAAAATCGGCTTGCACGTTGTACCACGCGGTCGGCATTTCGCTTTCTTCGAGTAGGAACTTCACTTGATCAGACATGGTTCTCCTTGCAAGAATGATTGAAGTGTTTGAAATCGTAGTTGCGTAACTACCGTACTCTCTCACTATCAAACTATCGTAACCGCTTCAGCCCCATCGCTTCGCGCGCCAGCGCCACGGTCTCTTCAGAAATGGGCCGAACCTTGGCCGCCCCCGCCGCGATGATCTCGTCGATCACGCCCGGCTTCGCTTCATACTGCGCGCGGCGTTCACGGATCGGCGCGAGGAAGTTTTGTAAGGCAATGTTCAACTTCTTCTTCACTTCCACATCGCCCACCTTGCCGTTGCGATAGCGATCTTTCAGGTCTTCAACTTCGGCCTGGTTGGTGTTGAACGCATCGTGATACTGGAAGACAGGATTCCCATCAGGATTACCGGGAATGTCCGCTCGGATGCGCGTTGGATCGGTGTACATGCTCATCACTTTTTGGCGCACCGTCGTCTCATCATCCGACAGCATGATCGCGTTCCCCAGCGACTTGGACATCTTCGCTTTATTGTCCGTACCCACCAGCGTCGGCACGTCACCAATTAGCGTATCCGGCTCGGGGAAAACTTCGCTGCCGTACAAGAAGTTGAAGCGCCGCGCAATCTCACGCGCCACTTCCAAATGCGACGCCTGATCTTTGCCCACCGGCACGAGGTTCGCTCGCACATGCAAAATGTCCGCGGTTTGCAGCACCGGATACCCCAGCAAACCATACGACGGCTGCTCGATGTGCTCCTGATCCATGATCTCTTTCAGCGTCGGCACGCGCTCGAGACGCGGCACTGTCGTGAGCATGGAGAACAGCAGATGCAGTTCGGTCACACTGGGCACATCGGATTGCACGTAAATCGTGGTCTTGTCGGGATCGATGCCCACCGCCAGATAATCCATCACCAATTGACGCGTGTTGCCCACCGTGGCCGCGACGTGTTCTTTATCGATCGTGCGCGTAAGCGCGTGATAGTCCGCCACGATCAAAAACACTTCATACTCGTCCTGCAACCGCACCCGATTGGCCAACGTGCCGACATAGTGTCCCAGATGCAGCGGTCCCGTCGGCCGATCGCCGGTGAGGATACGCCCCTTCTTGATTGATGATAGTTGATTGCTGACTGCTGATTGAACTTCCAACACTGCGCTCATAGTAACCTCCATGATTTCTTTTAGCCCGCTCCCCTCTCCCTGGTTGGGAGAGGGGCTGGGGGTGAGGGTGCAAGAAACAAAAACGCCCGTCCCGACTCGCATCACTGCGATGTCTGGGACGAGCGCTCAATACGCCCGTGGTGCCACCCACGTTAGGCCGCTCACTCTATAAACAAAAAAACCTGTCAGCGATGCGACAGGTTCTCGAGCCAGCCTCACTTTGCGAGTACGGTCTTGCGACGATACTCTCTGCCCTGATAACGGTGGCGATTCCGGCTTGGGCTACTCCCGATTGGTTTTGCCCGCGCAACTCGGAGGGCCATTCCACGTCTGCAATTGGATCGGACTTGCAGCACCTACCGTCCGACTCTCTGACCAATCACGGGTGACGTGTACTCGTCCTCGTCAGCGTCTTTATGCCAAGATACTACCACACGCCACAACCGCCTGTCAAGGGCAAAACCAACAAAAAGGGCCACTCACTTTTTGGGTGGGTGGCCCGGTACACCTATTCAATTGATCGCGTGTCCGATGTCGATTGGTC
>JAGOBP010000153.1 GCA_017999195.1 Thermoflexales bacterium | reverse complement strand
GGCAGCGGACTGCCCGCCACACACGAGTTAGCCATCGGTTGGAGTAACACCGAGATCACGTTTTACATAGACGGCGTGGCGCGCAAGACGCTGCCCACACAGCAGCGCGGCCAATGGCTGTGGCTGTTGTTCGATGTGGAGCCCCAAGGCTCAATTTCAGGCAGTTTTGACGATGTGCGGGTGACGTATGCTGATAAGTGATGAGTGACGAGTGAATTTCACTCATCACTCGTCACTCGTTATCGAAACACCACTTCCTCGCGGCCCTTCAAGCGATCTTCGATGCGCTGCACCACGATATCCAAGTCTTCGTTGTGATGCACAAAGTCCAGGTTGTCGCTGCGAATCGTCAGCACGGGGCACGTGTTGAAATCGGTCAGCCACTCGTCGTAATAGCGATCGAGCAGGCGCAGATACTCGGGCGTGATGGTGGCTTCCATCGCGCGGCCGCGGCGCGTAATCCGATCGACCAGCGTCTCGACCGGGGCGCGCAGATAGATCAGCAGCGCGGGCGCGGGCAGCGAATTGACGACCAGTTCATATAACTGGCGATAGGCCAGATAATCGCGCTCGCTGAGGTTGCCCAGTTCATACAGGGCGCGCGCAAAAATATACGCGTCTTCATAGATCGAGCGATCGATGATGGCGCTTTGCCCGCCGCTGGCCAGGGTCTTGTGCTGCGTCGCGCGGTGGCCCAAAAAGAACACTTGCAGATGAAACGACCACGCCTTCATATTGGCGTAGAAATCAGGCAAATACGGATTGTCCGCCACCGACTCAAAGCCGGACGTCCAATTCAAGCGCGCGGCCAGCCGCTCGGTTAGACTGGTCTTGCCCGCCCCGATATTGCCCGCCACGAGCACCAAATGTTTTGACATATCAACCTCGAATCTCAGAATGGAAATGGATTGTACATGAACTCAAGCAATAATCAACCAACCGCCGCGCGTGCCGTCCTGTGGGACTTGGACGGCACGCTGATCGATTCGATGCCCTATCACTGGATTGCCTGGAACGACATTCTGCAACCGTTGGGCTATCACTTCACCGTCGAGGACTTCGCACCGACCATCGGTTGGCGCAATGAAGAAATTGTGCGCGACTTTCTCAAGTTTGATCGACCACAGACTGAGATTGCGCAGATCATGTGGGCCAAAGAAGAACGCTATCGCGCCATTTTGCGCGAGCGCGGTCTGCCCCTGCTGCCCGGCGTCGAGCACTGGCTGAAGACCTTGCGCGCCAATGGCTGGCGGCACGCCATCGTCACGTCCGCGCCACGCCTCAACGTCGAAGCGACGCTATTTACCACACACCTCGATCAATGGGTGGATACGATCGTGTGCGCAGAGGACGTGATTAACGGCAAGCCACATCCCGAACCGTTTTTGCTCGCCGCCGATCGGCTGGGCGTCGCCCCCGCGCACTGCCTCGTCGTCGAGGATGCGCCCGCCGGACTAGACGGAGCACGATCAGCGGGCATGAAAACCATCGGGGTGTTGACGACGCACGTGACGTTGGACGCAAACGTGGTCGTTAGGTCATTGGCCGACTTAGAGGAAAAAGCATTCGATCACGTGTTGCGTAGTGCGTGAGGCGCGACTCAACACGCCTCACGGTTTAGTCACATCCGCATTCAACACGACCCGCGCGCCATACCACGCTAACCCCAACACCTCGCGCAGTTCACGGCCCAATCGCTCCACCGTATCCATCGGCCCGGCCGTGATCTGCGCGGGGCTGGGATAGACCGTGAGACCCGTGCGCTGAAACATCCAGGCCGCGCGGAACAGGTGAAAGCCATCGGTCGCCAGGATGGCCGATCGCCAGCCGCGAGCGCGCATGATTTGGGCTGAAAAAGCCGCATTTTCCTCGGTGCTGGAGGCGTTTTCTTCGTAAACGATCGCTTCCGGCGGCACACCCAACTCCATCACACGTCCGCAGGCCGCACGCGCTTCAGACGGCGGATTGTCACCCACACCTCCGCTGCACAATACAAAATCGGCATAGCCCTGCTGATACAGGCTGGCGGCGTGAGCGGCTCGTCGCGCCAGCGATGTACCTGGTTGACCGTCACCCGTCACCTGTGCGCCCAGCACGATGATCACATCGGCGGGCTGCGTTTGATCGACGTAGCCGTATTGATCGATGATGACCAGTACGCTGATCAGCGCAATCCCGATCGGCGGCAGCAGAAACAACAGCAGTCGTCTGACACGTTTAAGTTTCATAAGGCCGCCATGCTACCGTGTGCGGCGCAATCCGTCAATCGACAGGCATCCGGTCTCCGCATTCTCTCCGTCAGCGCTTCACAGTCAGTTCACAATTCAACCGGATAATGTAACCATCTCAAGACGGTACATGACCGATCGAATCTGCAAAGGAGCAAGATGCGTGTCTTTTTTCGAGTGGTGCTGGCGTTGGTGTTGATTGGCGCGATGGTTGGCCTGGGTTCATACGTGTATAATGCGGGCGTGACGCAGGGCTTGGCGACCAGCGGCAAACTGGTTTTACCCGATGGCGCGACCGCCGTCGCCCCGTATGCGTACTACGGGCAGCACCGGCCGTGGGGCTTCAGCCCGTTCGGCTTCATCGGGCCGCTGCTGTTCTTCTTCCTGATCTTCGCCGTCGTGCGCGGCCTGTTTTTCCGGGGCTGGCGACGCGGTCCGTGGATGCACGGCCCGTGGAATCACGGCGAGTGGGACAAGAACGTGCCGCCCATGATGCAAGAATGGCATCGCAAGATGCATGAATCGACGCCCGACACCAAGCAAGTGTAAATCCAATCGCGAAGGCGCACAGACGCCAAGTTTTCTGTGCGCCTTCGCGGCGAAATAACGATCGGTATGAAAACCATTCTCATCGTCGACGACGAACCCAAGATTGTGCAGCTGGCCCGCGATTATCTGGAACACGCGGGCTTTACCGTTTTAACCGCATCCGATGGCAAAAGCGCGCTCGTCAGTGTGCGCACGCACAAGCCCGATCTGATCGTGCTGGATCTGGGCCTGCCCCAACTCGATGGGCTGGACGTGACCCGCGCGATCCGCAAAGATTCCAACGTGCCCATCATCATGCTCACGGCCCGCGCCGAAGAGACCGACAAATTGATCGGCTTGGAACTGGGCGCGGATGACTATGTCACCAAACCTTTCAGCCCCAAAGAACTCGTCGCGCGCGTGCGAACGGTTTTACGCCGCACCGAAAATACCGACACCACCGCCGAGATCATTCGCGCCGTCGATCTGACACTCGATGTGCCGCGCATGAAATTTACCCGTGGTGACGAAACGATCGAACTGACACCGACGGAATTTCAATTGCTGGCCGCGTTGGCGCAACAGCCGGGTCGCATCTTTACGCGTGCCCAATTGCTGGACGCCGTGCGCGGCGTGGCCTTTGAATCGTACGAACGCGCCATCGATGCGCACATCAAAAACATCCGTCACAAGATCGAGCCGAATTCACGCGAGCCGCGCTACGTTTTGACCGTGTACGGCGTGGGCTACAAATTCGCTGAGAAATAATGCCCAATCACACTCCCCGACATCGTCCGCCGTGGTGGCCTGAAAATGAGACGTGGCCGCCCGAACGACTGTGGCGCTCCACGCGCGGCGGCTTCTTTCGCCGCATCGGGTGTTTGATCGCAGTCCTCGGTCTGCTGTCGCTCATCGGCTGCGGCACGCTGTTCAGCCTGATCTTCAACATTCCCAGCCAACTGCATCTGTCGGAAGGCGTCTCCGTTTTCACCCGCATCGTGGGCACCCTCATCGTCATCGGTGCGATCGGCAGTGTGATCATGGCCGGGCGTTTGTTGCGCCGCGCCACCGCCCCCGTTGGCGATGTGATGGAAGCCGCCGCCAAAGTGGCCGATGGCGACTACGGCGTGCGCGTGGCCGAAAGCGGTCCCAAAGAAGTGCGCGCCCTGGCCCGATCGTTCAACACCATGACCTCGCGCCTGCAAACGAGCGACGAGCAGCGCCGCGCCCTGCTGGCCGATGTGACCCACGAACTACGCACGCCGTTGACGGTGATTCAGGGCAATTTGGAAGGCATGCTCGACGGCATCTATCTGCCCGATCAAGCCCACCTCGAATCGACACTGGAAGAAACGCGTGTACTCTCACGCCTCATCGACGATTTGCGCACGCTCTCGCTGGCGGAAAGCGGTGCGTTGAAGTTACAGCGTGAACCGGTCGAACTGCCTGAGTTGATCGAGGAAACGTTGGCCTCGTTTCAAGCCACCGCCGATCACGCCGGAGTTCAGTTAAGCGCAGATAGCCAAGCCGATCTACCTCAAATCGAAGTCGATCCATTGCGCGTGCGCCAGGTGTTGAGCAACCTCATCGCCAACGCGCTGCGTTACACCTCAAGCGGTGGACAGATTCAGGTGCGCGCAGTCGCCGCGACAATCGATCGGATCACGGTCACCGTCAGCGATACGGGCCGCGGCATCGCGCCGGATGATCTGCCCCATATCTTCGATCGCTTTTACAAGTCCAGCGATTCGCGCGGCACGGGCCTGGGCTTAGCCATCGCGAAGAATCTGGTCGTCGCGCATGGCGGCGAGATCAGCGCGCAGAGCGACCTCGGTCACGGCACGACCATCTCGTTTACTTTGCCGCTTTGAACCACGAAGGACACGAAGACGCACCAAGAAAATTTCTTCGTGAACTTCGTGTGCTTCGTGGTTGCCCTTCTTCCTCTCTGCAATTCCTCCGGCAGTGCTTCACACTCACTTCACAATCTGGCGCGATAATGTCTTTCAGTTAAGGCGAAACTTTAACCACATTCACATCCATAAAGGAGCAACATGTTCGCAAAGAAGATCGTTCCCATTTTGTTAGTGGCCGGGGCAGTGCATATGGTGATGCATCACAACCAGCACAGCTGCGAAGAGCAAGGCGCGACTCAACCGGGCGACAAGCCCGCCGAAGGCGGCCACGCGCACGGCCCGCTGGGTCATCGCGGCCCGTTCGGCCAGCACGGTCCGCGCGGCGATTGGTTCAATCGCGGCGACTGGGCCAATCGTGTCCCGCCCATGTTCGAGATGCTGCACAATCGCGCGCACGCGGCCCAGGACGCGCAGGCCGCACAGAGCGCGGCCCAGCAACCGCCCGCTTCCGCACCCGCGATCTAACCTGCAACGCAAAAAGTGCGCCCTCGATCAACTGTGATCGAGGGCGCGCTGTTTTTATTCTTCGTGAACTTCGTGTGCTTCGTGGTTACGTATCAGCACTCGCTATGGCCGCACGAATAGCACTTGCGGCAGCCTTCCTCATTCACGTAAGTGGCCTCGCCGCACTCCGGGCACAAATCGCCGATCTTCACGGAATGATCAATCGGGGTGTGCGCCGGTTCGATCAGCGCATGGACATGACCATTGCCGTTACTCTGATCGGTCGCACCCGGCTCAAAACTGCTCAAAAATTCGGCCAGCGCTTGCGAGACACCATCGGGCAGTGACCGCACCCGATTTGGGCCAAAGCCCAGCGAACGCCCACCACCGATGCCAGCCAGTTGTTCTGTGACCAACTTCAAGCGCTCGGTCTGATTCATCGGCGACGGCACCCGCAGCATCAGCGAGATCAAGCGGCCCAGCGCTTCGGCCACGGCGGCCGTGTCTGACCCGGCCTTGCCCACATTCAGGAACACTTCAAACGGTTGATCGCCGCCGTTGATGTTGATGGTGATGAAGGCCGTGCCCAACGGTGTGCCGATGCGGAAGGTCTCACCGCGCAAGCGGCGTGGTCGCGGCTTCTTCGCGATCGGGACGGGCACTTCCGCCGGTTTTTCGTCCTTCTTGTCTTCCTTCTTCTTCGCCGTGGCTTTGGTCTCCAGCACAACCTTATCGCGCGAGCCGGTCACATAGACGGTTAAGCCTTTGCAGCCCAATTCCCAGGCCGTGAAATACGCCTTCGCCACATCGTCTTCGACAGCGCTTTCCGGGAAGTTGCATGTCTTGCTGATCGAATTATCGACAAAAGCTTGAATGGCCGCTTGCATGCGCACATGCTCATCGGGCGTGATATCGGCCGAGACGACGAAGGTATGGCGCACCGTATCGGGCACATCCTTCACATCCTGACACGTGCCATGTTCCATCACTTCATCATAGATGCGCTTGCGCGTGGCTTCATCCACACCCGATCGGATCAGCGCCTGCTCGAAGAGCGGACTGGCATACGTCAACGTAGTGCGACCATCTTTGCCGCTCGCCTCGGCATCGACGACGTGGCGCATGTAGGCCAGCGCAAAGACCGGCTCGCAGCCGTAGGCTTCGCAGCCTGCCACCGTCGCGATCGTGCCCGTCGGCGCGACGGTCGTCTGTGCGGCATTGCGAATGCCGTGTTGCTTGATGCCCTTGACGATGTCCTCCCACTTGATGGCGGGGCGGCCCCAATCGCGCGTGTACGGCGCAATCGGTTGCGGCGGCGACCACTTCAGGTTCTTGGGATCATACAAACTGCCTTCAATCGCCGGGAACGCGCCGCGATCTTTCGCCAATTGCACGGACGTCTTCATGCAGTGATAGCGCACAAATTCCATGATCTGCGCCGCAAATTCCTGGCCTTCTTCGCTGCCATAACGAATGCCCAGGTGATACATCATGTCGCCCAGGCCCATAATGCCCAGCCCGATGCGGCGCGCACGATGCGCGGCTTCCTTCAACTGCGGCACGGCGGGCACGTATTGATTCGCCGTGACGACGTTATCGAGAAAGTGCGTGGACAGCACGGTGGCTTCCTGCAAGCGCTTCCAATCGACTTCGGCTTTGTCGCCGACGTACTTCACATGCTGCGCCAGATTGATCGAGCCGAGGCAGCAGTTTTCGTACGGGCCAAGCCATTGCTCGCCACATGGATTTGTCGCCTCAAGTGCATACAGATGCGGCACCGGATTAGATCGATTCGCCGCATCGAGAAATAGTACGCCCGGTTCACCGTTCCGATAGGCATTCTTGACGATCGCGTTAAAGACTTCCTTCGCGCGTACGGATTTCTGCACGGTGCCATTGTGCGGCGCGATCAATTCAAAATCGGCGTCGTCACGCACGGCAGCCATGAATTTATCGGTGATGCCGACCGAGATGTTGAAATTGGTGATCTGATCTTCACTGACTTTGCAATTGATAAAATCCAAAATATCGGGATGATGCACCGGCAGTACGGCCATATTCGCGCCGCGCCGCGTGCCGCCCTGCGCGATTTCGCCAAAAGCCTTATCGTACACGCGCAAAAACCCGACCGGTCCGGTGGCCTGCCCTGCGCTCGATGCGACGTAGGCACCTTTGTGGCGCAACTTGCCGAAGCTAAAGCCGTTGCCGCCGCCGGTCTGTTGAATCAAAGCCGCATCGCGCAAGGTCTGAAAAATGCCTGCGCCATCGCGGCCCATGTCGTCGCTGATGGGCAACACAAAGCACGCGGCCAGCTGGCCCAGCGGCGTGCCCGCCCCCGTAAACGTGGGCGAATTAGGGAAGAATCGCAGATCAGTCAATAAATGATAAAAAGCGCGTTCGGTGGCTTCTACAGTGGTCGCCTCGCCGCCCGCTGCCCGATCGGGTTCGGCCACAGCCTTGGCTACGCGCGCAAACATCCCCTCCGGCGACTCGGCCGGTTTGCCGTCCGGCCCGCGCCGCACATAGCGCTTCATCAGCACCACGCGCGCATTATCCGTTAATTTCACGGCGCGCTCTTCAACCGTTTGCGGTGCAGCCAGTTTAGTTTCCGACATGTTATCCTCCTAATCCCAAAGTCAAATCAAACCCACTGCAAACAAATCGCCCTTGCCGCCACATAGACCCGGTGATCCGACGTGGCGCAAGGGCGAGAAATTATCGGTCTAAGATTTTATCGATTTCGCGGCGAATACTCTCCACGTCATCCAAACCCAGATAGACGGTGGCAAAGCGGATGTAAGCCACCTGATCGATATTCTTCAACCCGGTGATCACCAGATCACCGATCATTTTGCTAGGCACTTCGGCTTTGCCCGTCTGCTGAATCTTCGCTTCGATCTGATTCACCAGGCTATCAATCGCCGCACTCGCAATCGGGCGTTTGGCGCACGCCATGCGGATGCCGCTCAGCAGCTTGTCACGATCGAACGGCTCGCGGCGGCCATCGCCCTTCACCACCATCGGCGTGTCGAGGATGGCACGTTCCAGCGTCGAGAAGCGTTTCATACACGTCATACACTCACGGCGGCGGCGAATGCCGGGGCCGGTGGTCTCGTGCGC
>JAGOBP010000152.1 GCA_017999195.1 Thermoflexales bacterium | reverse complement strand
TCGTCTGCGATTTGGTGGCCGTGATGACGCCGCCGCGCGCGGTCGACCAAATGTCGAAGCGCAGCGACAGATCATCGTTGACCGAGCGCGTCGCGCCCCAGACTGCGGTGCCGGAATTGTCGCGCACCCCCGATTGGCTGTTGCCGCGTCGCGGATACCGGAAATGCCAGTATTCAACGCGGCATTCACTGGGCGCCAGCGTGCCCACATAGCGCGTGGCATCCGCCGTGCCGACGCGCCCGCCCACATGATCAAAGGCATAGTAACTGGGCGTGCTCGTGTTCAGGTGCGGATACTGCGTGCTGAAGCCGGTATCGGTGGTGTATCGGCGCGGATACAGGCCCGCCGTCAAATGCGTGTAATCGCCGATGAAGATTTGCACGCCGGTGACAGCCTCGGTGCTGCTGGTGTTGCAGACCTTGCCGCCGACTGTCGCGACGGACGGCGCATACGTGGACGGCGACTCCACATTCGAGTCCACCACCAGATTGTAGGCGGTGGTGACCTCGACGCGCAGTCCGCCAGCGGCCTGCGCGCTGAAGAACGGCGCGCCAAACAGCGCGAGGCTGAGGCTGATCAGAATCACGACCACCAGCGCCATGACGGCCATCAGCCGCAACCAGCGCTGCGTCGGCACGGGCGCGCCAGTGACGTTTTCGAAGTTTGCAGATGGGGTTCTTAGCATGATAATTTCCTCCCTGAAGTGTACGAATTCAAACCGGGCACAAACAAAAACCGCGCAGACGAGCGCGGCCTAACGAGTTTGCAACTTTCTGGGCGAGGTGAAGTCAGTGGGTGAAAATCAAAGGTTTCTAACATAGACACAACCTGTCTGTATACCGATTCCGTCAGGTCATTGAACTGTGTGTTTTGTCATGTTTTTTGACGCCGGATGTCACTTCGGCTTGAGTGAGTTTTAAGGTGTATGGCAATTCTCAGTTTGATTGTCTGCAATGGGCTGGCGACTCGAAGTCGCGCCCGTCGAGCGCGCAACTGCCGCAGTGCGGCGGACACAGCGTGTGGAGCCGTTGGCTGATTGCCCACCTCCGCCGATGGTCGCGGAGTGCCAAATCTGCGAAGAAAGGTCGCGCCGCCAGGCGGCGCTGACTCGCCTGATATTTGCGTATTTTATTCTTTCAGCGTATCATGCGGCCCGTTGTCTATCGACCGGGCGGGGGCCAATACGTGCGAGGATAACAGCATGATGATGTTTCGGTTTCGCCTGATGATCCTGATAATCTTGAGTTTGATCGCCACCGCATGTGGTGCGCCCATCGCGGACGTTCCTGCCTCGGACACGCTCACTCAGATCGCTCAACTCACTCCGACGGATGCGCCTACCGCGACCGCCGTACTGCCTACCGCAACTGCTGTCCCGCCGACGGCGACCGCCACAGCGACCGCTGTGCCACCGACGGCTACCGCGACCGCTACACCGACTTCGACTTCCACGCCCACCTCGACGCCGACAGCCGCGCCGACTAAGCCGCTGCCGGCCAAGCCGCCCGTGACCAAAGCCGCGGTCACCAGCGTCCCGCGTCCGGCTGCCATTCCGGCCGGCTCGCCATTGAGCACGGCCGTGCGTCAGACCCTTGAAACGGCGCAGCGTCTGTTGGGTGAATTGAACGGCGTATTAGCCGGGAGGGGCGGCAGTTGTGAAATCGCCATCGCCAAATACGACGCCATCGCGGCCGCGCCGGCCTACGATGCGGCCGGTTTATCGCCTGAAGGCCAATCGGCGTACGGGCTGTACCGCGAGGCCATCGACACCGTCAACCAGACTGCGCCCAAAGTTCGCCGCATTTGCGAACGCGGCGGTGGTGCGATCGGGCGGCTAGATATTCAAGAAGCGCAGCGCTCCGTCGGCGCAGCCATCAGCCTGCTGGGCCGGGCCAGTGATCTGCTGCCCGCCGCCACCGCGCCCAACCTCTCCACCGATGTTGTGCCCACCGCCACCGCCAAACCTCAGCCGGTGTCAGCTGCCGCCCTGGCCGATCTGATCAAGAGTACGTTCGAGCACATGCAGGCGGTTGGCGGTCTGATGGACAACGCTCAATTGAACTATGATGCGGGCACATGCGCCGAGATTCTGCGGCACTTCAACGCCGCCGCCAATATCGCTCAATATGATGTCACCGGTCAGCCTGATACGGTGCGTGAAGGGTATGCAGGCTATCAGGGTGGCGCAGGCTACTTCAAGAGCAAAGCCTATCGCTTGAAAGAAGTCTGTGACGCGGGTGGCGGTGGTATCGGCAAGAATGAATTTGGCGACATACGGGGGGCCATCAACTTCGCCATTGGAGTGGTGGCGCGGGCGTATGCCACTGTGGCCGGTTTGCCGCTGGGCTAAGCGCTCTCAGCAACTTGACAGGCTGAGCAGGCCGGATTGTTGTGCAGTTTATGCTTGACGCCGATGCTTGACCTGTGATAAACTCGCGCCCATTATGAAACGACTGTCCATGACCACCACCCCTATGATGACTACGACCCCCAGCGGGTGGCCGTTGCTTCGTCGTGAGTGAGTGGGACTGACGTTCAGTCAAATCAACGCGGAGCTAACCGGCTCCGCGTTTTTGTTGTGCGGGGCGTAAGGGCGAAGCATTCGCTCCGGATTCGACCTGGGCAGAATAATCTCAGTGCGAATGCTTCGCCCCTACCAAAACATGGAGGAGAACATGCAAACACTCGTCATGAAATTCGGCGGCACATCCGTCGGCAAGGCCGAGGCCATTCGCCAATCGGCGGACATCGTGCTGGCCGCGAAGAAAGACTGGCCGCGCGTCGTCGTGGTTGTCTCGGCCATGAGCGGCGTCACCGACGCCCTGCTGAAAGGCGCGCACACCGCTGCGGCCGGTGACGCGGCCACTTTTCGCACCATCGCCGCTGACCTGCGAAACAAGCACTTTGCCGCACTGGAAGCGTTGATGCCGCCCGGCGCGCAAGGCCAAGCGCGCGCCGAAGTGCTGACCTACCTCTCGGAATTCGAGGCGCTGTGTCACGCCGTCAACGTGCTGGGCGAAGCCTCGGCGCGCGCACTGGACACGATCAGTTCATTGGGCGAGCGCATGAGCATCCACTTGATGGCCGCGTATTTGCAATCGGTGGGCGCGAAGTCTGAGGCGGTGGAAGCCAGCGACTTGATCATCACCGATGCGCATTATCAATCGGCCAACCCGATTAGCGATCTCACCCGCGCGGCCACGCAGGCCCGATTGACCCCGCTGCTCGATCGGGATGTGATCCCCGTCGTGACGGGGTTTATCGGTGCGACTGCTGACGGCGTTATCACCACGTTGGGGCGGGGCGGCAGCGACTACAGCGCCGCGATTTTGGCCGTAGCGCTGGACGCCGACGAGGTCTGGATTCTGACCGATGTGGACGGCGTGATGACGACTGATCCGCGCATCGTGCCCGGCGCGCAGACGCTGGCCGAATTGACCTATCGCGAGATTTCTGAACTGGCTTACTATGGCGCAAAGGTCTTGCACCCCAAGACCATTCGCCCGGTCATTGAGCGCGGCATTGCGCTGTGGGTGAAGAATACGTTCAATCCGCAGCATCCCGGCACGCAAATCGTGAAGGACAACGGGCGCGATGAGCGCCCGCATACCCAAGGCGACATCAAAGCGGTGACAGTGATTCGCGGGCAGACCATGTTGACGGTAGAAGGACGCGGTATGTTAGGCGTACCCGGCGTAGCCGCCCGCACCTTTGGCGCCGTCGCGCGCACCCACACCAGCATCAGCCTCATTACGCAAGCCTCGTCGGAACAGAGCATCTGCTTCACTATTCCGTCGGTCTCAACCTCGCTGGTCATTGCCGCGCTGCACGATGAATTCCGCCGCGAACTGGAGCAGCAAGACATCGATGATGTGGTGGCGTTGGAGAATGTCGTCATCGTCACTGTGGTGGGCGCGGGCATGCGGCACACGACCGGCATCGCCGGCCGCATCTTCAGCGCGCTGGGCAACGATCGACTCAACGTCATCGCCATCGCGCAAGGCTCGTCCGAGTGCAGCATCAGCCTCATTGTCGATGCGAAGGATGGGGATGAGTCAGTGCGCAGTATTCATCGGTTGATTGCCAACTAACACGTGCTGCGTGGTGCGTGTTCCGTATCACGCAATACGCATCACGCACCACGCAATAGGGAGAAATTCATCATGTCCAAAATCAAAGTGGCTGTCTTAGGCGCGACCGGTGCAGTGGGTCAACGCTTCGTGCAATTGCTGGAAAATCATCCGTGGTTTAAAGTAAGCGCACTCACCGGCTCCGATCGCTCGGTGGGGCAGACCTACGGCGACGCGTGTCGTTGGGTATTGGATGCGCCCATGCCAGAGTATGCGCGTTCGATGAAAGTCGTGCCCACCGCCCCCGGCTTCGATGCGGCCATTGCCTTCTCCGCGCTGCCGTCCGATCAGGCCAAGTTGCTGGAACCGGCCTTCGCGCAGGCGGGGCACGGTGTGTGCTCCAATGCCTCGGCCTATCGCATGGAGGCGGATGTGCCGCTGCTCATCCCCGAAGTCAATCCCGATCACACCGCGCTGATCAAAGTGCAGCAGAACAATCGAAAGTGGAGCGGCTTTATCGCCACGAATCCCAATTGCACGTCCACGGGTTTCACGATTGCGTTTCGCCCCTTGCTGGACGCCTTTGGTTTGCGTAAGGCCTTCATCGTGTCGATGCAGGCGCTATCGGGCGCGGGCTATCCGGGCGTGGCTTCGCTCGACGCGATCGATAACGTCGTGCCCTACATCGGCGGCGAAGAGATCAAAGTCGAGACTGAGCCGTGCAAGATGTTGGGACGGCTGGATCAATCGGGCGTGATCGACGCGCCGATCAAGATTTCCGCGCACACTAATCGCGTGGCCGTGATCGACGGGCACACCGTGTGTGCGTCCGTCGAGTTTGATCGACCCATCGGGCCGACGGAGGCCGCGCAGGCCATGGCGGACTTCAAAGCCCCGCCGATCGTGCAATCGCTCCCGTCGGCCCCGCACTGCGTCATCGAGGTACGAACGGAAGCCGATCGGCCGCAGCCCCGGCGCGATCGCCATGCGGGCAAGGGCATGACCACGGTGGTCGGGCGCGTGCGCGAAGACCCACTCTTCCATGTGAAGTTTGTGGTGCTGTCGCACAACACCATCCGCGGCGCGGCGGGCGGCTCGCTGTTGAATGCGGAGTTGATGGTGGCGCAAGGTTTGGTGAAATAATCGTTCAAATTTGTCTAGGCCGCGCACACGAAACTCTGACCGAAAATCAGCCAAAACTAAGTAGTATTACGTATTGACGTGCTCGGACTCAGGCGCATAATGTTCCCCGTGCAGAGACGCGGGGGCATCTCGATACCCATGATGGGTGGAGATGTCCCCGCGTTTTTCGTTGGTAGTACACATCGTCTTTGGAGATCGATTCAATGAAGAACGTGTTGCGCAAGTCCTTACTGGTCGTCCTGGCAAGCCTGATGACAGCGTGTGCGACGGCGACACCCGCACTCACCCCGACCGTCGTTCCGACCGAGCCGCCGACCGTTACCGCGACGCCCGTGCCGCCGACGGCTACTGCCACACCTGTACCCACGGCGACGACTACACCCGTGCCGCCGACTGCGACGCCGATACCTCCGACCGATACGCCCGAACCGACGGCTACCCCGCAGCCGACGAAGACCGCGACGCCTAAGCCGACCCTCGCGGTGACGGTCACACCGCGCGCGACAGCGTTACCCAAGCCAGCCACCAGCGCGCCGGTGAATTCGACTTCGAGTGTGTCGTCAGTGCCATCCACGTTGCTCAAATCGATCTCTGAAGCCAAACAAGTGGTTCAGGATTTGATCGGGGTGGTTGACCAGATGCTCAACAATAAGCAAGCGGTGGAACTTTGCACGCCGGCTAAGGCTATGCTGGAAAGCATCTTGGCTGCTCCCACCTATGATGTCGGTGGACAATCGGCGTCAGCGCAACAAGCTTATGCGCTGTATCGCGAAGCCGTCGAGATTGTTAACTCAACGGCGACAACCATGCGTTCCTGTGGCGGAGGCGGTTCGACCATCAAGGGGAGTGAACTGGGGCTGATTCGGCGTAAGATTGGTTCGGCTGGGACAGTCCTGGGCCGGGCGTTCGAGTTGGCACGCCCCGCCGCGAATCAGCTGCCAGCGGGTACACTGCTTGAAGCCGTGGAGCGCACCCGGCAGGCCGTGGCTTCGTTGGGCGCTGCACTGGATCGCGCTACGGGCAGCGGCAACCCGGAGACGTGTGATCCGGTTCTAGCCGATTTCGGTGCGCTTGAACAAGCACCAACTTTTGAGGTTGGCGCACAACCGTCCAACGTCCAAACCGCTTATGCGGTGTATCGGCAGGCGGTCAGCGATGTGTTGTCCAAAGCCGATTCTATGGCGTCGTTGTGCCGGCATGGCGGTGGCAGTTTGACCGCCAACGACTATGCGCGCACGCGCCTGGCCTTGAAGACGGCCGAGGGAATGCTTATCAATGCGCTGTCCATGTTGCAACAGTAGGCTGTGAACTGCCCAAACCCAATCGGTTCAGTCAAATTCGGAGATAGATCATGCGTAATTCACTACCTAAGTTCCTGAGTTGTGCAGCTGTATTGGTGGCTTTTTTGACGGCGTGTGCCACTGCGACGCCCGCGCCCACGCCGGAACCAAGTCCAACGACACCGCCAACTGTTGAACCGACTAGCACCCCGCTGCCGCCCACGGCCACACCCGAACCGACGGCGACGGCTGTTCCAAGACCGCGTCTCGAAAACCTGCGCTTCGGGACGAGCGCGACATCGGACGCCGCAGCGGACACCAACACTGCGTTTGACTTTGGCGTGCAGACGATCTTCGCCCGCGTCGATTACGCCGATCTGCCTGCGAATAGCAAACTCATCTGGCGTTTCACCGGTCCTCACGGGGATACTGAGCAGTCCGAAGTTCTGTCCGCACCGTTGGGTACCGCTGGTCTCGACCTGTTTGGAAATCCGCGCGCTATCTTGCCGGGCAAATATACGGTCGCAGTCCGCACCGACAGGTTGGCGGCATCGGCGGTTTTTACAGTGGAAGTGAACAACTTGAAGCCCGGGACTGTCATCGTGGCTGAGCCGTTTAATGACAATAGCCTGGGTTGGACATTGGAGTCGTCGGCTTTGGGAAAAACCGACATAGCCGATGGCAAGCTCGTATTAAGCGTGAACTGGAAAAATCAATCGGTGAACACCTATATTCCTGTCACGCTGGATGATTTTGATGTCACCACCGATTTGCTGTTCGAGGCCGGGCCTGAGAATGCTGCCGTCAGCCTCAACTTCTGGCAGATTTATTCATTTGATCTCTTTGCCAACGGTCTGTGTGTTGTTGGCAAAGGCAGCGTGCAGAGTTATCAGCCGCAGCTAACCATGAAATGTGCGCCGCTCTTCAAGCCGCACGATGTCAATACCGTGCGAATTGTCACGCACGGCGACCGCGCCGCATTTTATCTGAATAGCACTTTGATTGGTTCCTTGGTTGATTCCGAGCGGGCCGGGAGTACGATCATCCTTTCGGCCATGACGCTCGATTCAGGCGGGCTGATAGTGTCGCTTGATAATGTGAGTGTCAAAGTGCCGCCCGATCAAGTCGCCGTCATGGCCGTGCCTACTAAAGTACCGACCGCCGTTGCACCAGTCGCCACACCCAAACCGGCGGCCACTAAAGCGCCTGCTGCCGCACCGCTGGCCGATACGATCAAGCGGACTCGCAACGCGGTCGAGGCCATCGGCGGCACCATGGATCGCCTGTACCACGGCGGCGGCACCGAGAGCTGCGTGGCCTTCATGGAAAGCTATGTGGCGATCGTCAATGCGCCAACCTATGACGTACCCGCCAGTCAACAAAGCGCATATGCCCAATACCGGCAAGCCGTCGATTTCATTGCGGGCAGCAAGGTGACGCAGATCGCCAACATCTGCCTGTCGGGCGGTGGCAACATTGGCTCGCTGGACTTTAACGAAGCGCGGCAAGCCGTTAATACCGCCGGCAGCTGGTTGACACAGGCGCTGGCGGCTTTGGGCTTGTAACATCCGGGCAAGTCACCCGCCAGTTGACGCGGTCGGCCTCTGTGTTATGATTTTGCCGGAGGCCGACGATGGATGACTTTGTTTCCGCCCGCACCCGGGCCGAAGAACTGTGGCGCGCAGCCTACTCGCAGCAACTCAACGGCGAACTGGCCGACGCGATCGCGCTGTATCAAGCCAGCAT